>JAKLDZ010000350.1 GCA_022703255.1 Myxococcota bacterium
TGCGGTGCGCATGCGCTGCAGTCGGGGGCTGCGGGGACGGCTTCACACGAGCAGCAGTTGGCTTGCGACTGCGAGCCTGGGACGGCGCAGTGGCCCGTGGCCTCGGTGCCGAGGCCGGCCGAGCAGCCCCAGTCGCACGAGTTTTCGACGCATCCGGTGCAGTCGTTCTGCGGGGAGCCGACGAGGATGTCGGACCGGTACAGGTGCCATGCTCCCCAGCCGCTCTTGTAGCTCGAGCCGTAGACCACGTAGGTCATCCCGTCGAAGGCTCCGAGGCCGTCCCCGGCGAGCCCCGGATTGTGGTTCTGCCCGTCCCCCGGCATGTCCGTGTTCGACGCGATGCTCCTGGATGCGTCGTACGGGAGCCACGTGATCCCGTCGAATGAGGCGGTCCACACGATCGTCTTGGTGTCCACCTCGCCCTGCACCATGAAGAACAGGCCCGTGCTTCGATCGCGTTTCACGTCGATGTCGCGGTGATCCCAGACGGCCGCTCCGCCATTCGCCGGCTGGAAGGTGAGCCCGTCGCTGCTCGTGGCAAGGAAGATCCTGCCCGGCCCGGGCCCGGGATCGTTCGGATATGCGTTGGAGTAGTAGAGATAGAGCTGACTGCCGACCACGACGGCCGAAGGCTGGCCGACGCAGTAGGAGGCATTCCAGTCGCTGGGGCAATTGAGGTCCTGCACCACCGGCTTGGCGTACTTGTGATAGGGACCGTCGATCTTGTCGGCCGCGGCCAGGCACACGCGGTTGTTGTTGTAGCCGTCGGGCACCGACTGCTTCGTGTTGATACACGTGTAGTACATCAAGTAGACGCCGCGGAACTTCACCACGGTCGGATCGCACCCCGAATCCAGATCATAGGCGTCGCCGGGGACCAACGCGTCGGTCGGCGCGGTCCAGGTCAGCCCGTTCTGGCTCTTGGCGAGACGAATCGTGTCCCAGCCGGTTACCGTGGGCGACGAGCAGTAGAACGAGTAGTAGGTGCCATTCTCCAACACGATTGCAGGACCGTATTCGTAGCCCGGTCGGGTGCCGCCGATGTCCGCCCATCCCCGGGTGGAGGAGACCACGGTCGGAATCGTCGGGGCCGCATCGGGCACCGGCTCGTCGCCGGCCTCCGCGGGAGTCTCGCCCCCCGGCTCGTCATCGATCGCATCGACCGACGTGTCGCTCGCAGCCTCGAGGGTGTCCTGCGAGGCATCGGCGATGGGCCCGTCGACGGAGCCTTCCGGAGCATTCGCGTCGGTCCCGGAGTCGGCCTTCGGGTTGAACGGGCTGGAGGAGCTGGCCGGGTCGCTGGAGCAAGCGGACAGGGAACAGCAGACGACGGCGAGGGATGCGACGACGGTTCTGCAACCGATCATGATCCAGCGATATCACATCCGGAGGGGGGGGGCGGTGGGGCTGGAGCGAGCGAGCCGTGCAGGGCGCGCAGCGATGGCGCAGGGGTCCGTCACCGCGGGCGCGGGGCCGCCACGACGTATTCCGCGGGCTCGTCGTCGTAGCCGTTCCAGAACACCCAGAGCCGTCCGCACGACGGGCATCGAAGCAGGCGGGTCATGGCGTTGGACATCTCGGAGGTGTCCAAGCGCACATCGGAGACGGTGATCTCGTCGAAGCGCTGATCGGAGATCATGAGCCACTCGATGGGGCACGGGATCATCCCGTATCGAAGGATCTCGCCGCACCTGCACGTGAGCTTCTGCATCCCTGTCGTCCCCGGATTCGATCACCTGCGCCACGGTCTGGCATCGCGCCGCAGACACCGCAGCGGCTCGACCCACTCTCTGCGGACCATGGTATCAGGGATTTCGATCGAAAACTCGACGAACGGGTAGTCGTCGAGGGGCTGGCCGGACCAAGCATCGATGACGGTGCCGGGCCGGGAGCGGACGGCGCGCACGAGGGCGGAGGCGATGGCGGAGGCGATCCGAGTGGCCAGGGGACGGAAGGCGCGATGCGGGGCAGTCCACACGGCGTTCTGCATGGGGCCGAGGGACAAGGGGGACGGGGGTTTGACGACGTGGACGGCGACGCGTCCGGAGGCGGCGAAGCGCTCGGCGTTCCACTCCTGGTCATCGACGAGCACGCGGGAAGCGAGGAAGCCGTCCTTGCCTGCGAGCAGGGCAAGCTCGGGGACCTTGAGGGTGGAGTCGAAGGGGCAGGAGCGGAGCTGGCGCACGACGACCTCGCGCGCTTCAGGGGGGAGTGCGCCGAGGCGGGCGGCGCCGTCGTCGGGACCGATCAGGGCACGCAGGGCCCTGGCGAAGTCGGCGCGGCAGAAGAAGCGGGGGTGCCAGGCGAATGATTCGTGACCCGAAGCACTCGAGCGAGCGGGCGGTCCGAGCAGGGCGTCCCAGCCGGGCACCTCGCGCGCGACCCGCCACGCGCGCCAGGGGTAGCCGTTGGTCCAGACGCGCATGTAGGGGTCGAGCCCTCGCTCGATCGAAGCGTGGTGCATCCCCCAGAGCAGCTCGAAGATGCCGGGCTTGATGCGGAAGTGCTCGCGGTGTCCGAGGTCACCCCGCAACACCATGCGCGCCGAGGAACGCAGCATGCCCCGCGCATCCACGACCCAGTCCCACAAGACCTCGTCGGCGTCCCAGACGAGCTCGTCGATCCGCACGCCGTGGTCCGCGACGAGCGCGCGCCCGCGGGCGTACATCTGCTCACCGTAGGCCGAGCGGGCGTTCGGCAATCGAGCGAACGTGAGAGCCGTGCTGGGCACCTGTGGTCATCCCCCGAGACGTTGGAGAAAGCGGTCCGTGCCTCGAATGACCCGTCCGCCCGCAACGGCTGCGGGCGAGCGGGATACGGGGGAATGTGGGGCGAGGTGGCGGGACCGGGAAGCCCCCCGGACGTCCGCGGGGGCCCCTCACTCGCACGCGCCGAGCAGAAGCCTGTTCTTCGACGTGATCTCCGCAGGAATCGTCTGCGTGAAGACCGCGTAGCCGTGCGCCCGAAGCCGCGCCGCGCGGGTCACGTCGATCGCCATCGAACCGTCGAGCCAGCCTCCCACGCCGCCCAGGTCACCCCGGCCGAAGGCATGGCAACAGGGCAGCACCACGACGCGTGCGCGCGCTCCGATGGCGAGGTCGAGCACCTGGTCGGTCAGCTCGCCGCAAGCGTGGGCCGAGACCACGAGGTCATCGCCGGTGAGGGCGACGTCGGTGAGCGAGGCTTGGACGAGCTCGACGCGCCCGGCGAGGCGCGGCCACTCGGCGACGAGCGCCTGCGCGAGCAGCCCGGCGCTTCGGGGGAGACGCTTGTCCACGGCGAGCGCGGTTTTCGAGGTGTCGTCGAGCAGGAGCATCATGTGGGCGATGAGCGCGTGGCCGCAGGCGAGATCCACGACTCTCCCTCCGCGGAATCTCCTGCGTGCGCGGCGCGCGACCTCCCAGGACTCGTAGAGCTCCCGTCGCGGGAGGCAGCCGGTCTCGCAGACGACGCGGGCGATGTGGTGAAAGAGGCTGGAGCCCTGGAAGTTGTGCAGGTCGTGGGTGGTGAGCCGCTCACGGCTCGAGAGGCTGTGGGTCAAAGGCTCTCCGCGGGGTTGGGATCGGACCCGAGGTGTGCGAAGCGGAGCGGGTCGCGCTGGCGCACGGGGAGGTCGTCACGGAGCATGGCGCACCGTAGCGCGCGCGGGGGGAGATGACCACGCGCCCCCGACCTGCCGAGCTGTGCTACCCTCAAGCTTGTCCGCGATGAACGAACATCGGCACATCACACGTCTTCAGCGTGCGCTCGTGCGCGGTGGTGTGGCCTCCGGGCTGCTGTGGACGACCGCAGTGTTCCTGGCGACCCCGGCGTGCTCCAGCGATGGTGGGGGCACGCTGCCGGAGGAGGCGCTGGGTTCGATCACGACCGAGCTGACGCAGGCCCAGCGGATGGCGCGGTACGCGAAGATGCGGGATGCCGCGGCTGCGCGAGGCATCGACCACACGGGGTATCTGCTCGCGGGAATCGCGTACGCGGAGACGGGGCTTGCGCACTGCTGGTCGGAGGCGACGTGGGCCTGTCAGGGCCCGAACTCTCCGGACTGCGGCGGGGGTCCGGTCATCGCGGGGGCGAGCGACGGCCCCTGCTCGGCGCAGCAGGGCGGCCTGGGGATGTTCCAGTTCGACGCCGGGACGTTCACGGACACGTTGAACAAGTACGGCTCGGACGTGCTCACGGTGGCGGGCAACACGAGCCATGCGATCGACTATGCGATCAACATGGTGAAGATCTCCGCGTACACGACCAACGCGGAGACCGACGCCAAGGCGCTGCAGTGGATCGTCAACTTCGACATCCACAACGGCACGCAGCGCGACCAGTGGATCAAGACCGTGACCCACTACTACAACGGCTGCGCGCCCTCCTACAGCTGCTGGTCGCAGCGCTATGCGCACTACAACAGCAGCCTGCAGAGCGTCATCGACGAGAGCGGACTCGGATTCTGGGTCGTATCGCCCTGCACCTGCTCCGCGGGGCAGACGCAGCAGGAGGGGTGCGGAGCCTGCGGCCATCGCAGCCGCTCGTGCGACTCGACCTGTCATTGGGGGCCCTGGGGTGCGTGCACGGGACAGGGGGAATGCACGCCCGGCGCTACCCAGCAGCAGGCATGTTGCGATTGCGGGACACATTCCCGCACGTGCTCGAGCAACTGCTCCTGGGGGGCCTTCGGGGCGTGCGAAGGGCCGGATCCTGCCGGTGGAAATCAGGAGTGCGAGACGGGCGAGCCGGGCCCGTGCGCGCCGGGAATCCTGCGCTGCGTGTCGGGCTGTCGCACCTGCCGCCGCATCTACGATCCGCAGCCCGAGCGTTGCGATGACATCGACAACGACTGCAGCGGGCAGGCCGACGAAGGCCAGCCGGCGACGATGGGAGACCCGCCTCCAAAGATGGCGGCGAGGCTCGTCGATCTGGCTGTGCCGCAGATGATGGGCGAAGGCGAGCGAGGTTCTGGCTGGGCGGTGTTCCGCAACGAGGGGCAGCTCACCTGGCAACGCGGCTCGCTGTGGCTCGAGGCCACGAGCACGTGGAGCGAAGAGGCGAGCCCGCTGCACGATCCCGATACCTGGCCGGCGTACGACGTGGCGGCGGTGCTCGATCAGGTGGTGGCGCCGGGCGAGGAGGCGATGCTTCCGTTCATGATCCGGGTCCGCGACGATGCCCAGACGGTGGTCAACGAGACGTTCCACCTCGTGGACGACAGCGGCGCGGCCCTCAAGTGCCCTGCGGTGAGCTTCACGGCCGGCGTGCGCGTCAAGTCGGGGCAAAGCCCGTCGGGACGCGCGTCTCCGAGCTCGCCCGCGGCGACGGATTCGGAATCGGGATGCAGCGTGTCGAGCGCGCGCGACCCGCATCCGGGCTGGCAATGGCCCGCGCTGCTGCTGACCGCTACGGCGGTGTCGCGCCTTCGACGAAGGAGCAGGCGCGGGTAGCAGCGGGTGCAGTGCACCGAGCCATCTCGGCAAGCTGCTTCGATGGATCACGACGACCGCGCAAGGCGCCGATCGCTTCCATCAGTTCCTGGTCCGCGAGGCGGGTCACGTCTATCCTCGCGGGATGGGCATCAGAAGCCACGTCGGCTCGTTCCTCATCTCCACCCTGTTTCTCGGCCTCCTCGCGGCAGGGTGCGGCGATGACACGGCCTCGTCGGACGATCCCGCGGTTGTGATGGACGCCGCTACGACCGGAGACAGTGCGGCCGATGGTGAGGAGTCCGATGCCGTCGCTGACGGTGCCTTGGCCGATGCCCTCGCAGAGGGTGCCGTGGCCGATGCGTCTGCCGATGCCGTGACCGACGGAGCGGCACCGGATGCGCAGGAGGACGGCCAGCAGGACGCGCTGGTTCCGGGCGCGATCGTGTTGCCGGCGGTCGTCACGGTCCCCTACGTGGTGGCGGGGACCGGGGGACAGAGTGTGAAGGTTCCCGTGGGCAATCCGGGCAGCGAGGCCGTCTCCGGGATCGCCTGGAAACTCGATGGAAATGCGCACCTGCACCTCGAAGGCACGCCTGCGTCGAATGTTGCGGGAGGCGGGAGCGCGGAGCTGACGATCGCCTACGACGGCTCCGCCACGGAGGAGCTCGCCGGGGCGACGCTCTCTGCCACGTACGGCACGACGGTCGTGACGGCGAAGGTGTGGGCCGTGGCGGGAGACCCCGCGCTCGGGATGGCCACGTGGGAGCCCGTGACGGGGGCTGGTGGGGTTGTCTGCGGCGAAGGGACGACGCTCTCGTTGCCGACTGCGCCGTTTCCGCACGACGGTTCGGCGTGGGGCGACGACAGCGTGCGGGTGTTCGTACCGGAGGGGTATCGGGATCTGGGAGCGCAGACGCTCGTGGTGCACTTCCACGGGTTCAACACGACACTGGACGCGACGTTGGCCGGGCATGCGTACCAGGAGCACGTGTACGCGAGCGGGGCGAATGTGATTCTGGTCGTACCCCAGGGCCCGGTACAGGCATCGAGTGGGGACTTCGGCAAGCTGATGCACGCGGGGGGGCTGGAGGCGATGGTGCGTCAGGTG
>JAKLDZ010000351.1 GCA_022703255.1 Myxococcota bacterium
CGCAACAACCGAGCAGAAGGCCGAGGTCGCCAGGCGCGCCGAGCTGCTCCAGGATCTGCACACGCGCCGGCGCGATCTCATCGCGCGTCTCGACAAGCGCCTCGCCAGCACCCAATGCGAGGACGATGCGCGCGACGAGTCCTGGATCTGGGCGGACGTGAAGCCTGCCAAGGTCCTCGCCGCTGAGGCGCCCGCGGGGCTCGAAGGTCGCGACAAGACCGCCTGGGCCAAGGCCGAACGCGAGCGCCGCCTGCGCGCCCACCTCGACGGCCTCGACACCATGCTCCAAGCCGGCTCCACCCTCTCGGTTGACTGCGCCGACGGCGAGTTGCGGCTCCTGGTCAATGGAGTGCCCGCGATCGACGGCGTGTTCATCCGCGATGCCGACTCCGGGTTCCTCAGCGCCCAGTGGCGCCACGCCGTGCGCGACACCCACGTGACCGAGGCCTTCGACGGGAAGAAGCTCGTCCGCAAGCTCCTCCAACTCCGCCGCACCGACAACCCCGCGCTGCGCGAGCAGCTCGCCCAGCTCGACGCCGACCTCGTCCGACTCGACCGCGACATCGACGCCGCCGAGCGCGCGATGAACGCCTTCGTGTACGAGTTCTACGGGCTCACGGAGGAGGAGATCCGGCTGGTCGAGGCGGGTTGAGGGGAGCGACGAGACGGAGGGCGATCCATCGGCGCCAGGCCACCTCGGGGGACGACGGGCGTCGTTCTGGACAGCGGTCGCGACCTCGTCGGAGGAGGGCAGGCCCGGGCGACGATCACCGCGGACCGCGACGAGCCCCCGAGCCAGACGGGACCTGATCCCGCGTGTCCTTGAGCCCCTCCACGAGCTCGTTGCATCCTGCGAAGCGGTCCCGCGTTGCCGCAAGTGACTTCCCGGCGCCGATGACTTCACCGAATGGAAACGCCTCTCGCGCGAGACGGGCGTTGTATTCGTCGCCCAGACAAATCGCCTCCTTCGGCCGGTCCACCTCGTCGAGCAGCCCCCGATCGGTCTCCCACGAGTCGATGCGTCGTACGTGCATGCCCCCGCACTTCGCAGAGCAAAGTTGCTTCGCCACCCGCCCGTTCTGATACAGCCAAGACTCAATCGAGTAGAAGGGGCAGACGAACAGCAGCTTCGCGAGCAACGCCGCCGGGTTCCCCTTCTTGGCCGCGAGCAACTGTCGAACCGGCTGCTTCACCCACTCCTCCAGCCTGTCGGGCGCCGCGCTCTTCTTCCTCTTCGCCCAGACCACGTCGCCATCCATGTGATAGACGACAAATCCTCGCGGCGTGGCAAGGCCCGTCGCGATGGCGCGCGTGAGGGTGACCCTCTCCTGTCGGCTCCCCTCCTTGCGTGACGCCATCCGGTTCGCGATGGCGGCCTTCCTCGCCTGTCCCTCCACCGGATCGAATCGCATTCTGGAGGGCGCCGTGCTGCAGCCGGCGCACACCTCGCGCATCAATCCTTTGGAAATGGATTCAAGGACATCGAGCGCGCCGTCGGAGCGGTCTTCGGAGACGAGAAGAAAGACCAGGGCCTGCATCACCAGAGTCCCCGGGACCTCAGAATCTCACCCACATGCTCGATGCCAGCCGTGTAGGCGGAGTAGAACGACTGCGCCTCGCGAAGGGCCATGTTGCCCCAGACCATCTGCGGTCCCGATGAGGTATCCTTCAGCCGACACTGGATGAGCCGCGTTCGCACGTCTCTCGCCGACGTGAACTCGAGATGGTCCAGGAGCAGAGGATTCTGGCTGCTCAGAAACGCCTGTCTCTTCCCGATGAGCTCGACACATCGAGCAATCCACGCATGATGGAAGCCGTTGACGAGTTCATCGGCGATGACCGAATCCGGGCACATGCCGAGGTAGTACAGGAAGGCCAGCAATCTCTTCTGGCCGTAGCTCAGCAGGCCCTCCCTGAGGAAGGACCCATCCGCGCGCGAGAATCGGAATCCGAACTGGCCGTACTGCAATTCCTCGCTGCCGTCGGCAAGACTTTGCTTCCTCTGCAACTCGGCGACGTACTCACCCGCCGGGAATCCCATCATCTGCACAGCGCTGCGCAGGAAGTGAAGCTGCTCGTGCGACAGGACAACGCTGGAGGGGACAGTCCCCGAATCGAGTTGCTTCCTCACGCAGCTGATGATCTCGCGCGGGATTCCTTGCGAACGATGTGCGATGACCAGCCTCTTCTGCTGCACAATGAGGAACCCCATGGATGCCGGCAATCCCGACCTCCCCTGCGCGACAATCCCGGACATGGCCTCGAAACCATCCAACGACTCGTCGAATCGAGGAACGCCCCAGCTCAAGGCCGCCATGAGCTTCAATGCCGCGTCACGAGCAGGGCCCTGACGGCCCTGCAGCAGCGGCAGGGCCACGACCCCAACGATGAAGTTCGGAATGAATGGGGGAATGGCCGGACGCAGCTTCGACTCATTTCCATGACGCATGCCGGCTCGATTGCCGATCGCGGTCAACTCAACGCCTGTCTCTGCATCACGAAGACGAATCGAGTATTCGTACTCCGCCGGCTCCCGGATGGTCTCCTCGGCAATGCCCGGGCGGACAGGCAACGGCGCAGGCTGGATGTCGAGCTTGACGTCGAGCGTGCAGGTGGCGAACTCAAGAGAATACGACACGCTCAGCGGCTCGTTCTCGACGCGAGAGAAGTCCGAGCTGAGCACCATGGAGATAAGGTTCAGCAGCGTCGTCTTGCCGCCGCCGTTCGGGCCCAGCAGGATGTTCGTCCCCCGCGTGAAACGCAGCGACGTGTCCGGCACGACGTTCCTGTAGCGTCCGATTTGCAGCTTGCTGAGCGTGACCATGGTGAGCTCGTCCTCTTGCCCGGCAGAAGCGCCCTCGTATCACGCCGGCCGCCTCCAGCCAAGCTTGCCCGCCGAGCCTCCAGCCCCGCCCCGCGGTCGCTGGTCGGCGGCGGGATACGCGGAGGAAATGGTCGGAGCCAGGCGGCAGGCCGGGGCGGCATCACGGGGTGGCGCGTCGGCGCGACAGTGGCCACGCGGCCGGCCCCCGTTGGCCACGACGCCGTCGGGCTGCTCCCCCGTCCTCGTGCCAGTTCGGCGTGCCCGTGCGCGCTCCGGCTCCGCTCCCCCGCACGGAGTGCCGACGATTCACCGGGCCTCGTCAGCTCGCTCCGCCACCTCCCAGCCTGGCGACGACGGCGTCGCCAAAATCGCTGTCGATGTGCGACCAGCGCACCTTCGCCAGCGCCTCGATGATGCCGGCCTCCACCAGTGTGGCGTGGATGCGATCGTGGTCCTCGCAAGGGATCTCGATCGTCCTCCTCCCGGCCTTCGACAGAACCAGGAATCCCACGGTCCCGTTGTCGGTGCGGCTGCATCACACCAGCTCCGACTCCCTCAGTGCCGGAGTCTGACGGCGAGCCATGCCATTGGCGACTTCGATGCACCGGTCGTCGAGGCCCGCCTCGAACACGGTGATCTTCTCGACGAGCGCACGGTGAGAACGAACGACCCGCGTCGTCTGCTGTTCGCAGAGCTTCGAGAAGAACGGCACCAGGTCCATCCCGGCGTCGAGCTGCCGCGCATCGAAGGCGGGGTCGAATGTCAGAATGAACATCCACGTCTCACCCGGCGATGCTCCGGGAGGAGCCATGTCGTGGTAGAGCAGTGGAGCTTCGACGCCCGCGTCTCTTGCGCACTCGCGGTCGTCGGGAACATCGCCGTACCTCACGCCCGCGACACCGCTCGTCGTAAGCGCTCGCGGCGCCCCGCCGCCACCGGCTCCACCAGCTCCGGAAACAGCCGGTCGGCAGCTGCGGCGATGTCGGGCTCCACGCGGTGAGGGCGAGGCTGGTTGCCGGAGTACCAGGCGGCGGCCAAGGGACGGGGGCTGAGCGCGTTCAACGTTGCGACGGCGGACTTCCTGCACCCGCCGGAGATCACCTCGATTGACCTGTCGGGCTACAACGGCAAGGAGGGCGACGCGATCGAGGTGCGGGCGGTCGACGACATCGCGGTGAAGAAGGTGGGAATCATGGTGGTGGGGGAGCAGAACGCGGTGGTGGAGCAGGGGATGATGGTGCAGTCGCCGAACGACAAGACCCTGTGGACGTACGCCGCGACGAAGAACGCCGGGGCGGCCCATGTGAAGGTGATTGTCGACGCTGCGGACCTCGCGGCGCAGGTGCGGAAGGAGAGTGCGGAGAAGGACGTCTAAACCCCCCCCGGCCCCCCCCGAAGGGCGCATCGGACCGATGCGGTCCAGTTCCGCGCCAGGTGTGAGCAGGAATCCACCGTCAACCAGGCTGCAGAGACGCTGCCGGCAGGCCACCGGGCTGGCGAGCCACCAGGCCGGGTCACTCCTGGGGGTGCAGTACGCGCGGGATGCGCTGGGCCGGAGTCCGGGCGAAGCGGAAGACGGTCGAGGGGGGGACGCACGTGAACGAACGCGGCTACGACCAGCGCGGCCAGACCATCGCGGCGCGGGTTGACCTTCCGCGCGTCTCCCAGTAGGCCGGATTCATGGTCGAAGCGGCTGATGCTCGCGCTGGCGTCGAGGTTCGCATGACGAGGCTCGAGCGGGCGATTGTCCTCGGAGTCGCGGTGATTTCGGGAGCCGGGGTCTCGGGGTGCGGGGACTTGCTTGGCTTCGAGGACTGGACGGCGAAGCCCGAGGGGAATGGCGGAGAGGGCGGGGCTGGTGGGGCAGACAGCGGCGGGGTCGCGGGTCAGGGTGGAGCGAGCGGGAGTGGGGGAACAGCGGGCCTGGGAGGCTGGAACGGCGCCGGTGGGAGTGCGGGCAACGGGGGATCCGCGGGTCAGGGTGGAGCGAGCGGTAGCGGAGGCACTGCGGGCAACGGCGGAGCCGCCGGTCAGGGGGGAGCCGCCGGTCAGGGCGGAGCGAGCGGCGGGTGTGGGACCTGCGGCGCGTTGGAGCAGTGCTGGAGCGGGAAGCTGTGCGTGGCGAAGTCGGTGGCGGTGACTGGAGGCTATTCGATTGACGCGACAGAGGTGACGCGGGACCAGTACGCGGCGTGGCTTGCGGGAGCGCCGAGCACGAGCGGACAGGATGCCAGATGCTCGTGGAACACCGACTTCACGCCAAGCTGCGAGTGGCCGGCTGGAGCGAAGGGGAACCATCCGGTCGTGTGCGTGGACTGGTGCGACGCGTTTGCGTACTGCAGGGCGGTTGGGAAGCGGTTGTGCGGGAGGATCGGCGGAGGAGAGAACGGCTGGGACAACTACGCGAACGCGAGCCTGAGCCAGTGGCACAGTGCGTGTTCGTCGGGCGGTGTCAACGACTATCCGTATGGGGATATCCTCGAGGCGACGACCTGCAACGGCTACGGCGCGGGGAAGGGTGTGACGGTGCCAGTGGGGACGATGACCGGATGCAAGTCCTCAGTGAGCGGGTACGGCGGAGTGTACGATCTGAGCGGGAACGTGTGGGAGTGGGAGGATTCGTGCAACGGAACTGCGACGTGGACCGACTCCTGTCGCCTGCGCGGGGGCGCATTCGACGCCTACGGCGAAGGGTACCTGCGCTGCGGGTACGGCCCCGGCAACAACCGCGGCAGTCACGCCGGAGACGTCGGGTTCCGCTGCTGCGCCCCCTGACATGCGGCGAAGTGTGGGAGGTGGGTGTCCGCGCGGGGAGCAGCCTATCGGCAACACCGGAACCCGCAAATGTGACTCCAATCAGAGTTCCGCTGCGCGATGAGCCCGCTGTCGCAGCGCAAGGCCATTGGACCGTCTCCGAAGAAGGAACCGCCACGGACATGGCAAGCGTCCGTTGCCCCGTTGCTGGCCTCGCAAGCGTCCTCCCATTCGTAGACGTTGCCACTCATGTCGAACACGCCGGCGTATTCAGGGATACTGGATTGACAACCGGACAGGGAAGCCACGGCACTCGACGAGCAGACTCCACCATCGCAACCGGTGTGCTGATCCTCATTGCCGTTGCAGGTGTGGGGTTGATAGGTGTCCCCGTACGGATAGTCGTTCTGCCCACCCGCTGTGCATGCGTGGTACCACTGGCTCGTAGTGGCGTCGGCATAGGCGTTGTAGTCGGTGGAACCGCCACCGATTCGTCCACAGAGGCGTTTTCCGACGCCCTTGCAGTACGCGTTGGCATCACACCAGTCCACGCCCACCACGGGATGACTGGAATCGCCTGTCGGAGGCCAATCGCAGCCGGGGATGAAGGTCGTGTTGAACGAGCAAAACTGTTGCTGAGCGGCAATCGAAGGCTCGGTCGACAACCACGCTGCGTACTGCGCCTTTGTCACCTCGGTCGCATCGATCCAGTAGCCCGGCGGAACGGCCACCATCTGGCTGACACAGATTCCTGCTTGGGAGCATTCATGGATGCCACACCCCGCATGCACACAGGACTCCGGACCGCAGGGGCTCTTGCCGCAGGCGCCAGTCCCCCCGGCTCCGGCCGCCCCTGACGTCCCTCCCGCACCACCGCCGGCCCCCCCGAGCCCGCCAACGCCACCCGAGCCCGTGCCCCCACT
>JAKLDZ010000352.1 GCA_022703255.1 Myxococcota bacterium
ATCGGCGAGAAGCACAGGGCGTTGACGGTTCGCTTCAAGAGCGGCGGGGCTACGGGCGAGTCCGAAGAGGGAGCCGCCGCAGGGAAGGGGACGCCAGTTCCCGCGTCGGTCTGGGTCCTGGGAGGGATCGGTGTGGTCGCTCTGGGAAGCTTCGCGTACTTCGGCACGCAGGGGCGATCCGATGTTGACGGTCTGCAGTCCTGCAAGCCCTACTGCGAGCAGAGCGACGTGGACAGCGCGAGGACGAAGCTGATGGTCGCGGACGTCTCCCTCGGGATCGGAGTGGTTTCGCTGGGGATCGCGGCCTACAAGCTGTTCACCCGCACCAATGCTGCCGCGAAGGAGTCGTCGTCGGCCGGCCCGCGAGTGCACGTTGCCCCGATGGTTGGAGGGGGAGCCTTCGCTGGTGTGACGTCGAGCTTCTGAAGGCGCCCTCAGGGGGAGGCGAGGGGAGTGGAGTATCGGGCAGCCACGCCCTCTGCCCGTCCGTGTTCCACGGTCGCGAAGACGCGGACCCTCAGTGCCCGGTGGCGGGCGCAGAAGCGAAGGAGCGCCGACGTGTGCCCGTGTGCGGTCGCGAGCGCTGCGCCATTGGATTCCTCCACCGCGGTGAGCCGCAGCCCCGATGCTCCGGCGCTGGTGGCAGCGACCACGTGCAGGCAGGTGTTCACTGCTGCGGGCACGTCGAACTGAGCGCGACGGGTCTCGTCGAGATCGAGTCGTTGCACGTCGTAGAGGTCCTGCACGGCGACGATGGTTCCGCCGGCATTGGCGCGCCCGAGAAGTCGAGAGGCCGCGAGCGGGTGACGGAGCAGCTCCGGTGCGGGTGACTTCTCCGCGCGGCTCTCGACAACGAAGGGGCCGGCGCGTCCGGAAGAGGAGAGCTCGAGAGAGACACGGGTGGCCGTCGTGGAGCAACCATGGAGCGTGACGTGCTCGCCGCCCTCCGAGGTGGCGACGAGATCGTTCTTCGCACTCCAAAGGGCGCAGCGCATCCCCACGACCGGCGCCCCGCTCATCACGTCGAGGCGTGAGCATCCCGATGGGAGATCGAAGGACACCGAGGTGTTGACTCCGGGCTCGACGCTCCCCGTTCCAACATCGGCCTTCGCGGCGAACCCCGCGCGCGATAGCGCGACGGAAGCCCGCTCGCGCACCTTCTCGAGGGAGTCCAGCGGGCCCAATCGCGTCGCATCTGGGCGCACCGAGAGACTCGCCTGATCGCCGACGGAAGAGCGTGCGATGACGACTGCGACGAGTCCGTGGCCATCGTGAGGACGAACCGACACGGTCACCTCGCCGTCCACGGGCGAGCAGAGCAGTGCGGTTCGCTCTCGGCCGATGTTCGCTGCGCGAGCGAGCTCCCGACCGACGTCGTCGGTGAGCACGACCTCCAGATTGGCCGTCTCCTCATTGGGGACGACGAGGACGTCGAGACAGCGGTTCGCCGGGAGGGGCGCAGAGAGGTAGACCGGGGACCGCGGAGTCACGGACACCGCGACCTTCCTCAGGTCCTCCCAGGTGCCTCCGAGGGCGCTTCGGCGTCGGGCGATGATCGCGTCGAGCCCCGGCCAGGGCTGAGCGAATGCCTGATCCGGTGGCGCGAGGCGGGCGCCGAACAGCTTCGCGACGCGCGGCGCGTCGCGGACCGGGAGTGCCTGGACGCCGACCGCTGCGAAGCCGTGACCCGCCGCGACGCGAGCCGAGACGTACACGCGTTTCGGGTGGGGCGGACACAGGACGAGCGCGGGCTTCGGATCGGTCGCCTGGTCCACGGCGAGCGGTGTGCCGGCATCGTCGTACGCCAGCAGATCGAGGTCGTCGATCCGCGCAGTTGCACGGGCGAAGGCGAGGATGCATGCGCCTGGTTCGAAGCTGACGAATCCCCCGATACGGTCGCCCTCCGACACGGCGGAAGACGCCAGCGGTTGGACGGGACCGGCGCCGAGGGCACGCGCGATCCCGGCATCCTCGTCGAGCAAGGGGCCGGGATCGATCGCGGTGCTTCCCGGGACCACTTCGACCGCAGGGGGGGATCCGGTGGGCGAGGGGGGGCGTGACGGCGGTGTCGGGGCGGGGAGCGGAGCGTGGCATCCGGCGCAGGCCGCAGAGCAGAGCAGGGCGATCGAGGCCGCGCACAACGCGCGGGTTCGAGGCGTCACCATGGATCCGGCGCTCCTGGCGGGTGGGCTCCGACGCGCCACGCCCCTGCGGCCCAGTGCACGTTCGAACCGGAGACGTCGATCTCCGCGCGGACTCGGCCGTTGCCCTGGGCGCAGAACGTGACCAGGGAGGCTTCGGAGCCCATGGGTCCGATGTCGAGGTGTCTCGAGGCGCCGACGTGCACTGCTGCGCGAACGCCTCGGTGTTCTCCTCGAGTCAGCGCGACGACGAAGGCGTAGCAGCCTGAGGGATCCAGCTCGATCGGGATGACGGTGCGGCCGGACAGTCCTTCTCCCTCCCAGGTCGGAGGTGCATCCAGCGCGGGAGCGCGGCGTCTGCGGTGCGCGGTCGCTGCCGCTGCCCGCGCGCGGGGGCCCCACTCTCGAGGGATTCCTGGCGGGATCTGCCAGTTGCCGTGGACCAAGGTCACCGGGGCGTTGGCGACGCTGCCTGCCCAAACCAGCGCTGCTGCCGTTGTCTGCCCGACGCACGTCTCGAGCGCGGCGTCCGTTGCCGAACCCCGGTCCTGGGCCAGTACCCGGTCCTCGCGGTCGTGGAGCTCCGCGTCAACATCGAAGGGGACTCCCGGGCGGGTCGCGGGAATCAGAACCAGTCGGTGACATCCCTCGGCGAGCTCCAGTCCGAGGCCCGAGCCGGTTGGCGACGTGTTGGGCGGTAGCGCGCGTCGCGGGCGCAGTGTCCCTCCAGCGTTGGTGACGCGTCGCTCGGCATCGGCGATTCGCACGGAGGATGGCGCAACATCGGGAGGTGGGCCGACCTCGACCATGTTCGCGAGCGCTCCGGGTCGCCGCTCGGGCAGAATCTGTTCCACGGCAGGGAGCGGCTGGTCGCTGTGCCCCACCAGAGTCTCCACCGCCCCGCGTCCGCCCTGGACCCGCACCCAGAGGTCGTCGAAATCAGCCCGCCGGGAGCCGCACTTCGAGACCGAGGCCACCCCGGCGAGCCCAGGCACGAGCGGCCTCGGCATCCTCGCTCCCTCGTCGTTCGCCGCCAGGACGAACGACGTCGTGCGTTCCCCGAGGATCAGCACGGTCGTGCAGGTCTTCTTCGTGAGAACAGCGGTGGGGGCGGGCAGCAACCGACTTCTTCGGTCAGCGTGGAGGAATCGCGGAGAAACCCGGGTGACCTCCGCGCCGGTGTTGCGCCATGCGTTCTCGACGCGGGCAGCGTCCTCGGCCAGGGGCTGGGCGCCGGCGAAGGAGCGCAACGACCCGACGGCGAGCAGCGCTGCGACTGCAGCGAGTGTGCGTCGGGTGTCCATGGCGCTGGACGCTATCGCGTCGGTCGAGAGGCTGCCAGTGGGGATGGCCGATGGCCGGGAGATTGTGGGCAGCGCAGGGAGGAACCTTCGGGTTCAGCGGCGTTCGCTAGGCGCTCCATGCGAGCAGCACCTCGCCCCAGTACACGCGGTGGTAGTCCTTTTCGGGATACAAAGCGTCGATTGACCGATCGAGGAAGCGAGCCGGGTCGATGTCGGCGGTTGCGAGGATCTTGCATTCCAGGCTGAGGATGGCGCCGGCAACGCGAGGGACCTTGACATTCTGGCTTGCGACGGGGGCGATCCCAGCGGCCTTCCACTTGTCCACGTCGCGTCCCGACAGGTCGCCGCACACGGCGAGGGCGTGGCGGAGCTCGGGAGCGAGGAAATTGAGCGTGAAGGCAGCGCTCTGCTCGAGGCACTCGAAGGTGTGCCGGGTCGGCCTCACGAACACGGTGCACACGGGCCGGTTCCAGAGGGTTCCGAATCCTCCCCACGAGACGGTCATCGGATTGGGAGACGCGGTGCCTGCGACCAGAAGTGCCCAGTCTTTGTCCAGGATGCGGAAGGGTTCGAGCTGAAGCCGATCGACGGGGGTGGGGCGCATCGGGATGACCTCCGGCGGACAACCGCCGGGCCGTTCCTACTACGAGCACGGGCCGCATGGCAAACCGACGCTGACGATCGGGCGGAAATGGTACCATGGTGGACCTGGAGGGTAATGCCATGGTCCCTGGTACCAAGATCCTGGTCGCGACCGACTTGACCGAGACGTCGGAGGACGCCATCCGGCTTGGCCGCGCGTGGGCGAAAGGTGCCGGCGGCGAGTGGATCGCGTGTCACATCGTCGAGAACGCCCTGCACAACAACGTCCTGTTTCCCCAGCTCGTCCAGCAAGAGGCGTTGGCTCTGGTCCAGGTCGAGCGGGAGGCGGAGGCCGCGTTGCTCGAGCAGGTGATGCGAGTGACGGGCGAGACGGACGACTCCGGGGTCTCCTTGATGGTCGAGCTCGGTTCGCCGGCGGCGGCGGTCGTGGAGTCTGCGGAGCGCATTGGCGCAGGGTTGTTGGTGGTCGGTGCCGGGGCCAGGCCCGGCATCGGCGACGCGCGTTTGGGGAGCGTCGCGGAGCGGATTGTCCGTTACGCCCACTGCCCCGTGCTCGTCGCGCGTCCCCAACGGGACTCCGACGTAGTCCTGATCGCCACGGACTTCTCCGACACCTCGCTTGCGGCGGTGCGGTCGGGAGTGGACGTGGCCCGCATGCTTGGAGCGCGCGTGGTGCTGATGCACAGCATCGACGTGGCGCCGAACCGTCTGGTGGGACTGGGCGTTCCATTTGGCACCTCGCCGGTCGTTCCGCCCCCCGATGTGTTGGAGGAGCTGCGCAAGAACGTCGAGGTGCTCCTTGGCGATACTGCGGAACGCGAGGGGATCGACGCGGCGTTTCGGGTGGAGCAAGGGGACGCACCGGAGGCCATCTGCACGGTGGCGCGTCAGCTTGAAGCGAAGCTGGTGGTTCTCGGCACCGCGGGGCGGACCGGCTGGAGGCGTCTTGCGTTGGGGAGTGTGGCGGAGCAGGTGGCTCGGAGCGCGCCATGCCCGGTGCTGATCGTGCGCAAGGGGAGAGGCTAGACAGGGGCGCCGAGATTTCGTGTATCCCACGAAAACGTTTTCGTAATACGTTTAGTCTCGAGCCGATGGGGCGATCGACGGTTCCTCGTTTGGGATCGCGTGGCGGGCGGGGAGGGGCGGTGGTTGGGTTCGTTCGGGCCAATCGGACTCGGGGGTGTAGGAGCGATCGAGGCGCAGGAGCGCTTCGGGGCTAGCGATGGGCCACTCGGTTCCCGGGGCTCCCGGGGCAGAGGAATCGGCCCACTGGTAGCTGCGTTCTCGGGAATCGACATGGACGTACTGCGTACGGGGGTGGGTGTAGACGCCGATCCCGGCGCGCGGGAATCCCCGGACGAAGTTCGCAAGGTCTCCGGGGCGGACGCCAGTGAGCTTGAAGTCGATGGCGCGTCCCTGGGCATGGAGCCCTTCCTGGCGGGTGCGAGCCTGGCGGTAGCCGCTGATCAGCACGACTTCACCGCGTCCGAAGTGATACGCGGCGCGAAACATCAGCTGGATCGTGCGGCGATCCATCGGTGCGCAGCGGACTTCATCGGGTTTCGTCGAGTCGCACAGGAGCTGGTCGAGACGCTCGAGGGCTTCGGGGCGCAGCGTGCCCCGCAGATCGTAGAGCAGGATGTCGGCGGACTCGCCGGTGTTGAGGTTGTGCACGTGGACGGGCGGGAGTCGTGCGAAGGACCGATAGTGGGTCGAAGGCTCGGCGAAGGCGTCGGCGAGCAGGGGCACGAAGGCGGCGGGCTCGAACTCGTGGGAGGAGGGGGGGGCGTAGTCGGCAGGCACCGGCCATCGCGCCTGGTCGCAGACCTCGAGGATCCCCCAGGCAATCGCTGCGAGCAGAAGGGGGCCGGCGAGCGGCGGGCCGCGGCGGGGCTTGAGCACGGGAGACACGAGCGGTCCACTCGACTACGCGCGCGCTCTCTGCGCGGCAACCACGAACCGAGACTCGCAACGGTGATCCTTCTCCTGGCCTCCGCGTGCGCTATGCTCCCGTTCAGTGTCGTCCCTGCGATCACGCTTGAACCGTCTTCCCAGCGCGGGCCCCGGGAGCCTTGGCCCTGCCCCGGCGAGCCCCGCGCCCCCGTCCGAGTCGGGGCTCGCGACCAGGGCATCGGCCGAAGCGGTGGCAACGGACGCCCCTGCCCAGGCGCCTGCCGCACGGTCCGAGGTGATCGAGGCGCTGCGTCAGAAGATCGCCCGAGTCATCGCGCGCGAGCTGACCGTGCAGCCACCTTGGAAGCCCTCGGAGGGGGAGCTTCCCTTCTTCGAGCAGGAGACGCCCCGGGGCACCCTGTACCACCGGACGATCCGCTACGAGACCACTCACCGCGTGGGGCGCCTGGCCCTGAGCGGAGCGCGTTGCCCCAACACCACTCTGCTCTCGCTGCTCGCGCTCGACCCGGCACTTGCCGGCGTTGACGTGTCGAAGGC
>JAKLDZ010000353.1 GCA_022703255.1 Myxococcota bacterium
TACAAAAACAAGGAAGGCGAGAAAGTCAAGAAAACGCACTGGTTCAAGGTGACGGCCTTCCAGCGCCTGGCGGAGATCGTCGGGGAATATTGCGCCAAAGGGAGCAAGGTCGGTATCCGCGGCCAGCTCACCCAGCAGCGGAGCGCAGCGCTCCGGGGCCAAGAGCTGCGCGCACTCGATTCCCTGCACCATGCGGAAGGGGCCCACCTCGAGCGGTCCGAGCGGGAGGATCCAGCGCTGTCCGGAGATGGATAGTTGGACGCCGTCGCCCCAGGGCTCGATCCGGCAGGGGAGCTGCCCGCCGAGCGAGAGGTCGAGCCCCCCGCCCACCGGGATCGGCCCGTCGATGCGAGCGCCGCCCACGAGTGTCCCGTTGCGCGTCTGCTGGTCCGCGACGGTCGGTCCCTGCGTCCCGCGCTCGATCCGCAGGTGGCTGCGGCTGAGCACGGGGCTGGGCAGGGTGATGGTGCTGTCGGAGCGTCCGAGGGTGACGCTGTCGCCGAGGGCGATGGCCGCGGGGCCGCCGTCGACGATCGCGTTCACGCAGGGGCCGCGAGCGATCCGCTCGCGCGTGGCTCGGGCGAAAGAAGCGAGGTCTTCGTCGGCGGGGTGGTCCTGGCACCACTGCTCGCACAGGCGGATCGCATCGAGGCGGCGACCGAGGGCATCGAGGTCGCGCACGCGGTTCCAGGTCTGCTCGCGTTGTTGGCGTTCGACGCGGTGTTGGCGCTCCGCGTCGAGGGTGGACTCGAGGGCGTCGATCTCGCCGCAGGCGGCGAGCAGGCGGGCGCGGGCGTCGTGGTCGCCGAGGATGCCGCGGACCTCGGCGGCTTCGCGCAGCAGCGTGAGGGACTCGAGCTGTTCGGCGAGGTCGCGCAGCTCCGAGGGGAGGATGGATCCCGGGGTCTGGCGGAGCAGGTCGAGGGTGAGCAGGGCGCGTCGGCGCAGGGCCTCGCGCTGGGGGGCGGAGCCGGGGGGGGCGCAGGAGGCGGCGAGGGCAACGAGGGCAAGGCGCCGGGAGGGGTCGGGTTCGGCCTGGGCGCGGGCGAGCAGGACGCGGGCGGCCTGGTCGTCCTGGCCGGCTTCACGATACGCCTGGAAGGCCTCGTCGAGGCGGCCTTGCGCTTCGAGGCTTCCGGCGCGGCCCGAGGCGCGGGCGCGACCGACGCGTTCGAGGAGACGATTCAGAAGGCCCATGGCTCCAGCATGCTTGACGAGGTGGGCGGCGCAAAGCGAGTCTTCGATTCTGGCATTGGGCGCGCGGACAGGGCAGCCTTCCCGGCCGCCCACCCGGGCGTGCAAGCAAGGATCACCGGATCAGGGAACATGAGCAACACTTCGAATCGACTTGGCGAGCTTCTGGTACGAGAAAAGCTGATCAGCCTGCAGCAGCTTCGTCAGGCGCAGGACGAGCAGAAGCGCACGGGGACCAACCTGGGCTTTGCGCTGGCGAAGCTCGGGTACCTGAGCGAAGGGGACATGACCAACTTCCTCTCCGCGCAGTACCGCGTGCCGGCGATCAACCTCGACGAGTACGAGATCGATCCGGAGGTGCTGAAGCTGGTGCCGAAGGACGTGTGCGAGAAGCACAAGATCATCCCGGTGTCGCGCACGGGCTTGACGCTGATCGTGGGGATGGCGGATCCGACGAACCTCAACGCGATCGACGACATCAAGTTCCTGACGGCGTTCAACGTGGAGCCGGTGGTCGCATCGGACATGGCGATCGTGGCGGCGATCGAGCGCTACTACAACGCCGGGCCCTCCTACGAGGAGGTGATGGCGGGGTTCGAGGAGGGGGAGATCGACTTCGGCGAGGACGCCGAGGAGATCAACATCTCGGAGCTGGAGCGGGCGAGCGAGGACGCTCCGGTCGTGCGGCTGGTGAACATGATCCTGCTCAACGCCATCAAGAAGGGCGCGAGCGACATCCATGTGGAGCCGTACGAGAAGAAGCTGCGGGTGCGTTACCGCATCGACGGCGTGCTGCTCGAGGAGATGGCTCCGCCGCTCAAGCTCAAGGCGGCGATCGTGAGCCGGCTGAAGATCATGAGCTCGCTGGACATTGCGGAGCGCAGGTTGCCGCAGGACGGGCGCATCAAGCTCAAGCTGGGCAAGGGGCGGGAGATGGACTTCCGCGTGTCGGTCCTGCCGACGCTGTGGGGCGAGAAGGTGGTCATGCGGCTGCTGGACAAGTCGAACCTGCAGCTCGACATGACGAAGCTGGGGTTCGACACGGGGCCGCTGGACGACTTCAAGTGGGCGATCAACCAGCCGTGGGGGATGGTGCTGGTGACGGGGCCGACGGGGTCGGGCAAGACGACGACGCTGTACTCGGCGTTGTCGGACTTGAACAAGATCTCGCACAACATCAGCACGGCGGAGGACCCGGTCGAGTACAACCTGCACGGCATCAACCAGGTGCAGATGCACGACGAGATCGGGTTGAACTTCGCGGCGGCGCTGCGGTCGTTCCTGCGGCAGGACCCGGACATCATCATGGTCGGCGAGATCCGCGACTTCGAGACGGCGGAAATCGCGGTCAAGGCAGCTCTGACGGGCCACCTCGTGCTCTCGACGCTGCACACCAACGACGCCCCCGCGACGATCTCCCGTCTGCTGAACATGGGCGTCGAGCCCTTCCTCATCACCGCGTCGGTCAACCTCGTGCTGGCCCAGCGTCTCGCGCGACGCTGCTGTCCGGAGTGCAAGCAGCCCACGCAGATCGACGCGCAGGTCTACGCGGACCTCGGGTTCACCGAGGAGCAGATCCGCAACGCCAAGCCGATGAAGGGCGTGGGGTGCAAGACCTGCAACAACACCGGGTACAAGGGCCGCGTCGCCCTGTACGAGGTCATGCGCTTCAACGAGTCGCTCAAGGAGATGGTGCTCCAGGGGGCGTCCACTGCCGTGCTGAAGGCTGCGGCGATCAAGAACGGCATGACGAGCCTGCGCATGGCGGGCAACATCAAGATCGCAGCGGGGATGACCACGCCGGAGGAAGTGCTCCGCGTGACGATGGCCGACTGAAGCCCGCACGCGGGCGGCAACGAAAGGGACCACGTTCCATGACGCAGGGCGCACCCGAAGGCATCAAGGTCAATCTCCATCAGCTGCTCAAGGCGATGATCGAGAAGGGTGCCAGCGACATGCACATCACGACCGGAGCTCCGCCGCTGCTGCGGATCGACGGCTCGATCGTGCCGCTCAAGCTGCCGCCGCTGAGCCCCGTGGACACCAAGCAGCTCTGCTACTCGGTGCTGACCGAGGAGCAGAAGGTCACCTTCGAGAAGAAGAACGAGCTCGACCTGTCCTTCGGCGTGCGCTCCCTGTCGCGCTTCCGCGCCAACATCTTCATGCAGCGAGGCGCCGTCGCCGGCGCCTTCCGCTCCATCCCCTTCAAGATCCTCAGCTTCGACGAGCTCGGCCTCCCCCCCGTCGTTGCCGAGCTCGCGCAGAAACCCCGCGGCCTTGTGATCGTCACCGGGCCGACCGGCAGCGGCAAGTCGACAACCCTCTCGGCCCTGATCGACTACATCAACCGGAACCGCAACGAGCACATCATCACCATCGAAGACCCCATCGAGTACCTGCACCCCCACAAGCTGTGCGTGGTCAACCAGCGCGAAATCGGCACCGATACCTCCACCTTCAAGGACGCTCTCAAGTACGTCCTGCGCCAGGATCCCGACGTGGTGCTCGTCGGCGAGATGCGCGACCTCGAGACGATCGAGGCGGCCCTGGTCATCGCCGAGACGGGCCACCTGGTGTTCGCGACGCTGCACACCAACTCGGCGGTGCAGTCGATCAACCGCGTGATCGACGTGTTCCCGCCGCACCAGCAGGGGCAGGTGCGCGCGCAGCTGTCGTTCGTGCTGCAGGGGGTGGTGACCCAGCTGCTGCTGCCGCGCGGCAACGGTCCGGGACGCGTGCTCGCGCTCGAGGTCATGGTGCCCAACCCCGCCATCCGGAACCTCATCCGCGAGGACAAGGTCCACCAGATCTACACGCAAATGCAGGTCGGCCAGGACAAGCACGGCATGCAGACCCTCAACCAGTCGCTGTACTCGTTGTATCGGCGCAGCCTCATCACGCTCGAGGAGGCGCTCGGGAGATCCTCCGATCAAGACGAGCTCAAGATGATGATCGAGGGGCGCACCGCAATTCCGGCGGCGCAGTTGAGGTAGGGCGCGAGTTGGTGCCCGGTTTGCGGGGCGGACCGATGCAAGCCGACTGCTGACGAGGGGACCTCGGTCGGCCGGCGGCGGACGATCACTTCTCGGCCGCGTCGATCGCCTCACGCACTTCGTTGGAGCTGGCGCCGAGGAGCTCGGCGATCTCGTCGGGGGTGAGTCCCCGGGCGAGCAGACGGGGGGCTGCTTCGCGCAAGGCCTCGCGTCGTCCCAACTCCTTGCCGCGCTTCTCGCCCAGCTCGAGGCCGCGCTTCTCGCCCAGCTCGAGGCCGCGCTTCTCGCCCTCTTCGATCAGCTTCTCCGCCAATGTCATGGCCACCTCTCTACCCTCGTTGCCCAGTGACAGCGCAAGCGCTTCGCCCAGCTCCTCGGTCGTCGTCTTCGCCGCCACGTGCATAACGTAGCGCAGCAGCACCTCGATGGCATCCCAGCCCTTCGGCGCCTGGCTGAGCTGCGCCAGCAGCGCTCCGAGGGACCGGAGCCGATCAAGGAGGTCATCGCTGCGCCCGTACTTGAGCAGCAGCAGCGCGAGCCGTGCGAAGGCCGACATCGCCGCTCCGCGAAGCTGCTCGTCGGCGATCGTCGACAGGTCCACGAGCAGGAACTCGGAGCGGGGTTGGAACCGAACGTACTTGTCTCGCAGCTCTGCCGGCAACTCGACCATCGACAGGGTGTCCGTACTTCCGGGCCACGGGCGGGCGCCGTGGAAGATCACGATGGGTAGCACCGGGGGGAGCCGAGTGCCGTCCGTGCTTCCCGCGGGCTGACGGCTGTGCTGCCTCCAGACGGCCACGGCGGAGCCGAGCATGCGCAGCGGCATGATGGGGTCCGGCTCGCTCTGGTGCTCGAGGATCAGTCCCACCAGCATCTCGGAGCCTTCGATCTCGGCGGTGCACAGGAAGTCAGGCAGCAGGCTTCGCAAGTCGTCGCCGGTCCTGCGCGGGGCGATGAGCTTCACGCTGCCCGGACGGAGGCTTCGGCCGATCGGTTCGGGGAGCACGGCGAGCAGGAAGCCCTCGATGTCGGCGGAGGATTCGAAGGCCCGTTGGATGAGCCCGTCGTGGGCGTTGCGCGAGAGCATGACCGCCTCAAAAGCAGGCAGCGTGCCAGCGTGAAACCTCGACAAATCGCGTGACTCTTGCGAGCAACGGGGTGGCGGCCACCCCCCCGATTTCCGCCAGACGACTTGCGGATTGTGGAAATTGCAGCCGGATTTTGCTTCGAAGCGACGAGCTGGCGGACCGCCACCTTCCCGCCACCTTCGCCACCTTCGAGATCGCTGTTCATCGAAGCTCGCGCCGAGGCGTCGAGCAAAGGCGTTTGCATCCCGAGCCCACTCCGTGGACGATCCCACCCACCTAGGACGACCCGCCCATGCCCTACTCCCCCGACGCCGCCCAAGCCGAGTACCTTGCGCGCGTTCATCGCGTGATGGACTACATCGAGGGCCACCTGGATCAGGAGCTGGTCCTCGAGGAGCTTGCGAAGGTGGCCCGCTTCTCCCCGTACCACTTCCATCGCGTCTTCACCGGAGTGGTCGGCGAGAGCCTCTACCAGTTCATCCTTCGGCTGCGCCTGGAGAAGGCGGCCTCGCAACTGGTGCAGCAGCCCGGCAAGAGCATCACGGCGATCGCTCTGGATTGTGGCTTCGGCAGCTCGGCGACGTTCGCCCGGGCCTTCCGCGCGGCCTTCGGTCGGAGCGCGAGCGCGTGGCGCAAGAATGGCAAATCGAATAGCAAGCAGGGCAAAGAGCCCACAGCGCAGGACCGCTATGTTGCTCTCGTCGCCGGGGAGCAACAGGGCGCCCCGGACCTTTCATGGAGGCAACGCATGTCGCAGGATCCCCGCAACGATCGGCCGTCGAAGAAGGCCGACGAAGTGCGCATCGAAACCATCGAGCCGATGCTGGTGGCCTATGTCCGTCACGTCGGGCCCTACGCGGGCAATGCTGCGCTCTTCGGTGCGCTCTTCGGCAAGCTCTGCGGCTGGGCCGGGCCGCGCGGTCTGCTCGGCCCGCAGGCGAAGATGCTCACCATCTACCACGACAACCCCGAGGTCACCGAGGAGAGCAAGCTGCGCATCAGCGTCTGCGTCACGGTCCCGCCCGGCACTCAGGGCTCGGGCGAGGTTGGCGTGATGGAGCTGCCCGGAGGCAAGTACGTCGCGGCAAGGTTCGAGGTCTCCTCCGACGAGTTCGGCGCCGCGTGGAGCTGGCTCATGGGGACCTGGTTCCCGTCGAGCGGATACCAGCCCGACGATCGCCCCTGCTTCGAGGTCTGCCTGAACGACCCGC
>JAKLDZ010000354.1 GCA_022703255.1 Myxococcota bacterium
AGATGTCGAACACGTAGCTGCCGGGACCCAAAGGCCCGATCGTCCACCCCCACCGGTTCGGGTTGATCCCGGGGAGGTCGATGAAGCAGGTCGAGGCGCGGCCTCCGTAGGCGAATGCCGTCTCGCAGGTGGTCGGAGGCGGCTGGCCGTAGCACGTCAGCTCGACGTCGAAGTACCGGCTCCAAGTGCCCATCAGGGTGTCGCCGCCCCACGCGATGCCGAAGGTGTAGTTGGCGTCGAGCATCGCCGCCTTCGGCACGAGGTAGATCCGCTTCGGATCGCAGATGTAGTCGTCGGGAGAGACCCCGAACTGCGAGAGCGGCACGCGGAACTCGTAGGTCGAGACCAGCGGGTCGAGCCACCCGGACTGCAGCGGCATCTCCGCGAGGATCGGATCGTGGTTCGCGTCCTGCGGCATGTCGGCCAGATCAAGGCCGATCCACAGACGCGCGTCCTTGATGAGCCACCCGTTGTCGGCCATGAACTCGACCTTGATGTCGGCCCCGTCGATCGTCGCGCACACGGTGCCCGCGTCGATGGTCTGATTCACGATCAACGGCACGCAGTGGTCGCCGCTGAGCTGGACGAGCGCGGAGCTGGCAGTGCCGACCTGGGTCGGATCGGGCTCGGTTGCGTTGCCGCACCCACTGGCGAGCATCGCCAGCAGGGGGACGAGATAGATGCGGGCGTCGTTCATGAGAGCCTCCAGGCAATCGACGTATGTCGTGAGTCCGGCCGGCTGAGCCCCCCCTGTGGGACGTCGGCCAGCGGATCGACTCCGCCACCTCCGGACCATCGACTCCCGACGTGTGCGAAGAGCGGACCATCGCGCAGAGCGCGGCCACCCATCGAGCGGTGCTGGAGAATCGGAGGGGGTGCGGTGCGGGTGCGGGGGCTGGCGTGTCTCAGCGAGACAGCCCGACAGCGTCTCGCGAGACGATCGGTGCGCAGAACGTGCGGGGCGGAGCGGTCAAGGGCGTCCGCCGACGGGCTCCGGCGGCGGTGTGGAGAGCGGCTCGCCCTGCAGCGATTCGCCTTCCCGCGCGAGGGCGCAACGAGTCCCTTCGCACACGGAGCGATAGGTTGCCCGCTTGCCACAGCCGAGCGCAGTGTAGGTCCCGCTGTAGTCGCGCCGCACGCGAAGGGTCGACTCGGGGCAGGTCAGGTCGTCGGCGGCACGGGCGCGCACCATCGGGGTGGCATCGACGCTCGCGCAGGCGACGGCGGCGCATGCGAGCATCGCGAGACAGAGGGGATGACGAGCCATCGGAGCGCATGGTGACACGACGGGCAGCGAGGTAGAAGGGGCGGGCTCGGGGCAGTTGACGGAGCGCGCGATTGCGTTCACGCTCCGCGCATGTTCGCGCTGGTCTGGGCGTTGTTCGTAGGGCTGGTCGTTGGCGGAGGGACGAGCGCGCTCTCCGTGTACGTGCTGCAGGTGCCGTGGGGCGAGCCCCTCGCGGGATGGATCGCCTACGCCCTGGCCCCGATCGCCGGCGTGCTGGTGGGCCTTCTGGCGGGCAAGCCGATCTGGGCCAAGGGAGCGCGCATCGAGGCGGGGCTCAAGGCCGTGTTCGGCGCGGCCATGGCCGCCGCGATCATGTTCGCCCTGCGCAGGTGGGGCCACTTCCACCTCGACCTCTCCTCCATCGGGCTCGGCCAGGGCGCCATCGGCACCCATGCCGCTACCGCTTTCCCCATCGTCGCAACCCTCATGGCCCTCGTCTTCGAGGTCGACAACATGTTCGGCGGCGGCAACGACAAGAAGAAGTCGGAGCCGAACCGCGGCGCTGTCACGCACGTGCGCGTCGATCCGCGCGACCTCGCCGAGCAGGAGGACGAGGTGACCGCGGACGAGGCGAAGAAGTCCAAGGGCCGCGGCAAGCGCTGACGCGGCATGACCCTCGGGCGCGCCGCATTGTATCTGGCCACCGCCGCGGGGCTCGGGCTGCTGCTGCGCACGCTGCTCAAGGGACCGGTCCCCCTGTGGATCGCCCTCGGAGCGTTCTTCGCCTACCTCGCCGTGGCCGCCGCGGGCGTGTTCTTCCCCCGCCTGCAGATGTTCACCCGCGCGGTCTCCCGCGGCTCGTCCAAGGTCCCGCGCATCGCCCTCACGTTCGACGACGGGCCGCACCCGGTGCACACGCCGAAGGTGCTCGACGCCCTGGAGCGCGCAGGGGCGCGGGCGACGTTCTTCGTGATCGGATGCAAGGTGCAGGATCATCCGGAGATCGCTGCGGAGATCGTGCGCCGCGGCCACGAGATCGGCATCCACTCGCTCGTGCACGACCGGCTGCTGGCTGCGCGCAGCGGCAAGCGCATCGTGGCGGATCTCGAGGCCGCAAGAGAGGCCGTGCGCAAGGCCACCGGCCAGACCCCGACGCTGTTCCGTCCCCCCGTCGGCGTGACGAGCCCCCGCGTCGAAGAGGCCGTGAACAAGCTCGGCCTGACCGTGGTGGCCTGGTCCGTGCGGGGCTACGACGGGCTGCGCGGCGCACGCCCGGACAAGGTCGCCCGACGGATCGCGACGTCGCTGCGTCCGGGCTCTATTGTGCTGATGCACGACGCGGCGGAGCGAGGGGACGACGAGCCCGCCGGGGTGGGTGCGCTGCCTGCGGTGCTCGATGCGATCGCCTCGACGAAGCTCGAGGCGGTGGTGGTCAGCGAGCTCATCGAGGAGGAGGGGACGTGACGAGATCCTGCTTCCTGCGCGCGAGATAGAAGAAGTCCCGCTGCGCGGGGTCGGTGACGTAGGAGCCGGGGGCGTACTTGATCTTCGGCACCAGCGTGGCCGAGATGCGAGGCGGTCCCTCGTCCGGGTGCGCGTAGAGGAAGAACCTCGTGTACGACCAGTTGATGTCGAGCTGCGCCGACGACACCGCCCCGGCCGCGCGCATCGCCTCCGCCATGTGCTCCGGCGTCACGTCCTCGCCGTGCGCCACCAACAGCGTCCATCCGCTCCCATCCACCCCCACCGCAGATCGGCGAATCGTCATCTTGCCGTCGATGGCCATGCCGTACTTGCGCGCCGGATCCCCGCCCCGCACCATCGGGTTCGTCGTCCCATTCTCCACCAGACACGGAGGCGATTGCCTCCACGCATCGAGCGACTCCGCCTCCGCCTGGAGCGCCGTCCACGTGCCGATGACCACCCTGCCGTCCTTGCGCACGCCGACCGTGCACGCATTGGGCAGCGGCGGCAGGAACACGTCCCCCGCCAGCATCATCCCGTGCTTGCCGTGCTTCGCCATGAAGCCGCCGTTGAACACCGCGACCAGCCCCGCCTGATCGACGCCCGGCACGAGCCCCGGCCGCTTCTCCGGCGGCACGCTCTTCGACTCCGGCTCCTTCGTCCCCGCGACCAGATGCAGGCCGAGCTTCCGCAGATCGACCGCCACCACCGTCACCGTGACGAACGCGTTGATCGTGTGCGGGCGCACGGTCGTGCGAACCATGCTGTCGGCGGCGAGCGACCCTGCCTCGGGCAGTGCGGTCCACTCGCCGTCGCCCGCGCGAGCCGATCGGGCGAAGGGCGGCGGAACCGACGGCGGAGGGAACGGCGGTCCCGGGACCGGCGCGGGGGCGGAGGCGGTCGCAGATGGTTCGGCAGACGAAACAACGGGCACGCTCGCCGGCACCGCGGGGGTCGCGGATGCGATGGACGCAGGCGGCAGGGCGGCCCCGGGGGAGGAAGCCGTCGTCGCCGCGGGTGCGGAGACGACCGCAGGAGCCGCGGAGCATGCGGACACGAGCAGCAGTGCGATTCCTCTCCTCATGGCGCCTGCCCGTTTCGAAGCAGGTTCCCGCGCCCCGTCGGCCAGGGCGTGCACGACGACCCCGACCCGGGCACGGTGAACACGTCGAGCCCGTGATCGAACGTCGTCAGCGCGATCTCCAGGGTCCCGTCCCCGTCGAGATCCCCGACCGCCGGCGCCGCCGGAACCCCGATCCCGTTGCCGTCCTCCCCCTGCCCGGGCAGCGGAATGTCAAACAGCTTGTTGCCGGTGTTGTCCAGGATGATCAGGTGTCCGGCCCCGGGCGACAGCGAGTAGGTGCCGAAGATGATCTCCGGGCGGCCGTCCTTGTTGAGATCCGCGACCACGGGCTCGGAGGCGAAGGTCTTGGGCGCACCCGCGGCGAAGTTGTAGACCCACCGCAGCCCCGCGTCGGGCCCGTACGCGTACACCGCGCCGTCGTTGAGCGAGGCGAGGATCTCCGGGCGCTTGTCGCCCAGGATGTTCGCCACCACGGGGGAAGGCACACCGTCGGGAGGATACCAATCCCCGGAGGCGCGCACCGCGGGCTTCCCGCTCATGGGCAGCTTCTCCCACCCGGGCAGACGCATCGCGCTGCGCGAGCCGTCGCCGTGGGCCCCCTGCAGCACCATCAGCGCGTGCCCCTGGGTCTCGTACGGCTCGTGCTGCTCGGCGTTGGGAAACCCGATGACCTCGTTCTTCCCGTCGCCGTCGATGTCCGCGATCGACGGTGGCGACGACGTCCACTGCAGCCACATCGTCTCGTTGACATCGGGCCAATCGCCCTGGTGGAGGTGATAATGATTCTCCTCCACTTCGGGGTCGAGCCAGCGAATGAACTGGCCCCAATCGAGTGGCATTCCATCGTACTTGGACTGGCGATTGGAGAACCAGGAAGAGGCCTTGATCGAGGTTCCGTCGGGCTTGAACGCGTTGATGTGGTGATTGTCGTAGGTGACCAGAATCTCGAGCAGGGCGTCGTCGTCGATGTTGCCGATTCCCACGTTGAGTCCGAAACACCCGTAGCCGTGGTGTCCCGCGCCATTGGCATCGAGATCGCCCCCGGCGCCGGAGAGCTGGTTGTACCGCGGCCACGCCGGCCACGACACGCCCGCCGGCTGGTAGAGCTCGCCGTTCGCTGCGAACACGAAGACCTGTGCGCCCGTGTCCGAGGTGTTCGTGGTGGTCACCACCACTTCGACGGAGCCGTCGCCATCGAGGTCCGCCGCGGCGATTCCCCTCCCCTCCGGACTCTGCCCGCCGCTGTCGGCCGAGGCGGGCCACCCAGGCTTGATCGACAGCGCACCAGCCTTGAACTCCCAGGCGGCCACCGTGCCCTTGCTGCCCGCCGCCACGACCTCGGTCACACCGTCCTTGTCGAGATCCGCGATCACCGCGGGCGCGTAGATCCGCCCCTGCGTGTGATCGCCCTGCTGGATCGTCGAGAGGCACGTGCCCGACGCATCGAACACGAACACGCTGTAGAACGGCGCCACGAGCTCCATCTTGCCGTCGGCGTCGAGGTCCACGATGGCGGGCGACGAGAACCAGCCCGTCTCGGCCCAGCTCTTGTCGCCGGTGAGGTTGCGCACGAACACGGGCTGCTCGACCGGCGCGGAGCCGCCTTGCGGCTGGCACACGGCCGTGGCTTCGACGGCGCCGTCGGACCAGGTGGTGCTCGGGGGCGCACCGGCCCCGGCAGCGCCGCCGGAATCGTCGTCTCCGCCGCAGGATGCGGGAAGGATCGCGAGCAGCAGCAGGAGCGATGCGGGAGCGGCGTGACGTGTTCTCATGGGTTCGCCTCGGTGCGCCCATGAGACACCGTGGGGCGTGGCAGGGTCAAGGCGGCGCGATGGCGACGCTCACGCGCTCACGGCCGGCCGGCCTTGTAGTGCGCGAGCACCTGCTGCGGCGTGAGCACCTTCGCGTAGATGGCCACCTCGTCGACAAGGCCGTCGAAGTTGTCGAAGTTCGACCCCGCCGCGCCGATCACCAGGCCGTGCACCTTGTCGTACAGGATCGAGCCGGTCAGTTGAATCTGATCGGCGGCCACTCCGTTGACGAACGTCACGAGCTGCGCCCCGTTGTAGGTCCCGACCAGATGGTACCAGGTGTTCTCGGCGAGCCCGAGCGCATCGGCAAACGAGGAGGTAGAGGTGTGCGCGAAGAACGTGATCCCGTCTTGCAGATCGTTGATGCGCTCGAACCCGTAGGAGCCCCAGGGCTGTTTGTCGGGCCGGCCGTACCACAGGAGCTTCTCGTACTGGGTGGCCTTGCCGACGCTCTGGTTGAACCACAGCTCGACGGTCAAGGAGCTGGCGGGCTCGAGAGCCACGTGCCGCAGCACGGTGACGTAGGAGTTCTTCGACTGGGTGAAGCGCGCCGCGGTGTCGGTGTCACAGGACAACGCGCCGGGGGCGCCGAGGTCTGTGTTGAAGTACGCCCCGTCGTGTCCGTTGCCGGTGGCGTCGACGGCTGAGAAGCCGAGGGTCTCTCCCAAGCGCCAGTAGGCGACGGGACCGTCGGCGAGGATGGTCGCGGCGTAGTTGGGGACGCCGGTGCACGGGCCGGCATCGAGGTTGGCCTCCTGCGGTGCGTCGGTGGCGGCCTCCTGCGCTGCGTCGATTGTGGCTTCCTGCGCTGCGTCGGTGGCGGCTTCCTGCAGAGCATCGAGGCTGGCATCGTGCGGTGC
>JAKLDZ010000355.1 GCA_022703255.1 Myxococcota bacterium
GTGGTGCTGGCCGGAGGGGTGGCCGCGAATCGGGGGCTGCGGGCGGCGTTTGCCGAGGTGTGCGAGCGCAAGGGTCTCGAGCTGGTGGTCCCGGCGGTGTCGTCGTGCACGGACAACGCCGCGATGATCGCGTATGCGGGGGCGCAACGGCTGATGCGTGGCGATCGGGACGACTTTTCGCTGGGCGTGTCGACGACGACGTGTCTTGCGCGGGCGACGCGTCGGGGCGGGGGAGCTCGCTAGGGCGGGCACGCCGGGGGGCGCGGCAGCTATCGGATCGGGAACAGCTGGCGTTCGCGCCATGCGGGCAGGGAGCGCAGATCGTTCCAGACCTCGCGGGCCGAGGTGTACCGCCAGGCGTCGCGGCGACGCAGCAGCTTGGCGACGATGGCGCCGTAGGCTGTGCCCAGCTTCTCTGCCGCCTTGCGCGCCGTCCCCTCGGTGATCTGCTGCACCAGATACGGATAGGGAACATCCAGATCCATCGGCGGTACGCCTGCGATCAGCCAGTACATGATCAGTCCAATCTGGTATAGATCGCTCTGCTTGCTGGTGTAGCCCACCGCGAGCAGCTCCGGCGCCATGATCGCGTGATGGACCACGTCGGGTCGCACCGCGGACGCGCCGCGCAGCTCGTGGGAGATCCCGAAGTCGGAGATCTTCACGATGGGACGATCCGCTTGCTGGATCAGGACGTTGCCCGGGTGCAGGTCGTCGTGCACCAGATCGTTGTCGTGCAGGTACTGCACCGCGGCCAGCATCTGACGCGACAGCTCCACGGCAAGCTGCTCCGCCATGGGCCGTCCCAGCATGTCGCGCAGCGTGTGATCGCACCACTCGAGGGCCACGCAGAAGCTGCCCAGGGCCTCGAAGGCGTCGTGGATGTAGACCACGTTCGGGTGACGGAGCGCCAGCAGGCGCTGCACCTCGCGACGCCACTCCTCGCGCACCTGATCGGTGGGCCGTCCGCTCGGTCGCAGGATCTTCAACGCATACCGCTGGTCGAACGGACCGAGGCACTCGTAGACCGAGCCGAAGTGCCCCGAGCCCACCTGTCGGCCCAGCAGGTACGTGCCGCGCGGCGACTGGATCGCGTTGTGCCCTCGCCAGCTCGGTGGGGAATCGTCCACGGTCGGCGACGGCGGTGGCTGCGGCACCGGACGTTGACCGGTGACGGCGGGGAGCGGGTGTTGTCCGGAGAGCGCGGGGTGCTGACCGGTGACGGCGGGGAGCGGGTGTTGGCCGGAGAGCGCGGGATGCTGGCCGGTGACGGCGGGGTGCGATGCCGGCATGACGGGATGCTGGCCGGTGACGGCGGGGTGCGATGCCGGCATGACGGGATGCTGGCCGGTCATGGCCGGGATCGGTTGCTGGCCGGAGAGCGCAGGGTGGTGACCGGTGACGGCGTGCGGTTGCACGGGGAAGACGGGGTACTGTCCGGTCGTGGCGGGGTGCGGGCCGGTCGCGCCCGGCGGGCGGCCGGCGACCGAGAACTGTCCGGTGCTCCACGGCATCGGCGCGGGAGGCAGGGGCGATGTGAAAGGGGAGGCCGGGGGCGGTTGCGCGGGGAGAGGCGCGACAGGGACCGCGATCGGCGTGGCGTCGTCGGGCGTGGTGGGCGCGATCGGAGCCGGTGGCGGGGGGGGGAGGTTGGGAAGCACGGGAACAGCGAGCGATGGTGCGCCCATCTGCGGGTACTGCGCGGGCCCCGACGCAGGCCGTGCCGAGGGAGGCGGCTGTGGTGCGCCGGGGGGTGGGCGGAGCGTCTGCGACACGCACCGATCATAGTACACGCGGATCGGTGTGCCCGTGGGGAAGGGATGTGGGGGGGTGACGTTCGGGGCGGTCAGTAGCCGCGGCGTGCGACGACGTTGTCGCCGGGCTCGAGCTCGGCGATGGACTGGGTGACGAGGCAGGTGGAGGAGTGCTGGCGAGTGCGCAGCACGCGGATTTCGCCGACGACCTCCTCGGGGAACTTCTTGCCGCTTCCCGGGTCGCCCATGCGTTCGACCTCGGCCTTCTTCACCTCGTAGCGGATCCGCTGGCCGGCCAGGTCTCCGCCGCTCCTGATCGACTCGCGCCACGGGTCACCCCGTCGGATCACGAACAATCGGTTGCCCGGGCGCAGGCCTTCCTCGGAGCCTTTGTCGACGAAGACGATCTGGTGCTGGCCGAGCAGCTCGCGGGGGTTGATTCCGCCGCTGATTTTGCCCCAGAGCTCCTTGCGGTTCTGGACCGGGGGCACGACGTCGAAGCGTCGTCCGACGGGGCCGAGGAGGTTGCCGCGCTCGATGATATCGATCGACTCGCTCACGGTGGCGCGAGCGATTCTGGTTTTGGAGTCCCAGGCGGTGATTTTGACGGTGCCGCGGATTTCGACGACCTGGCCGCGGGCCTCGCCGGCCTCGGCGGTGCGCTCGGGGGAGAACACGGCCAGCTCCTGTCCCAGCTTGATGTCGTCGTGGTCCTTGTTGATGTTGAGGTAGACCTCGTTCTGCTCGGTGAGCAGCATATTTTCGCCGGGGCTTCCGGCGACCTCGCCCCAGACATCGCGTTTGCCGTCTTCGATGTACCCCAGGTTGCGCAGGAACACGGTGCCCGGGGTGATGACGGCGCGTCGGGAGACGATGCCGGAGCTGCTGAGGGTCTGGGCGGCCTTGGCGTCGTCGCCCTCGCGCAGGCGCAGCCGATCGCCCGGGTAGATCCAGTGGGGGTTCTCGACTTGCGGGTTGTAGGCCCACACGCGTGGCCAGGCCCACGGGTTGCCGTGGTAGCGGTCGCACAGGCCCCAGAGCGTGTCACCGCGGCGCACGTAGTGATAGACGGGCACGGAGACGGACTGGCCGCTGACGGTGAACGAGGAGTTGGCGCCCCCGGTCACGGTGGCGGTATGGCCGGCGCCCTGCAGGTCGAAGCCGCTCTGGCCGGCCTCGCGGGAGCTCGACGACAGTCCCTTATCGAGGTCCTGGTTCCCGATGGAGCCCCAGGGCGTCATGGTGGTCGTGGACTGCGTGGTGGTGGCCGGGGGCTGCACGACCACGGTGGTCGTCTGGCCCTGGGTGGTCGAGGTGGTGGTGGCAGCGGCGGCCGGATCGGAGCCCTGACCGGAGCCCTGATCGGCGCCCTGACCGGAGCCCGTGTCCTGGGCGAAGGCGAGCGTGCACCAGACGGAGCCGATGGTTGACACCAACAGGATGGTCGCGAGCTTGTGGTTCCACATGGGCTAATCCCTCGGGATCTTGCGGGCGGCGTCGCTCGACGGGAAGTCGTTGCGCAACCGGGCGAAGGTCTCCTTGGCCTTTTCTTTCTCTCCCGCCTTGTTCTGCGAGAGCCCGAGCTTGAGCAGGGCGTCGGGGACCTTGTTCCCCTGTGGGAACCGGGCGATCAAACCGCTGAACTCTTCGGCCGCGCGGGTGTACTCGCCCTTGGCGAAAAAGCACTCGCCGCGCCAGTACATCGCATTGTCGGCGTTCTCGTCGCCGGGATGGCGCACCAGGAAGCTCGACAGCGACTCCAGCGCTCGGTCGTACTGCTTGCGTCGCACGAGGGAATACGCGGCCTCGTAGTCCTTCTGCGCTTCGCGGGAGCTCTCTCGGGCCTTGCCCGACTTGATGACCTGCTGACGGCTCCCCTCTGCGCGGATCACGGTGGGCTCTTCGGTCTCGACGCCAGGGGATTCGGCGCCGGGGTCGCCGCTTGGAGGCGCGTCGGGATCCTGGCCGGGGGTCAGCTTGACCACTGGGAGCCGGGGGCTTTCACCGGTGGGGTCTTTCGACGCGCTCGAAGCCGGACGGGCGCTGCTTCCGTGCTGCTCGAGGGCCGTGACGCGCTCGTTGAGCCGGTCGTTGTCGGCCTGGAATTTGGCGATCTCCTTGCGGAACTCTTCCATCTGCCGCTCGGCGGCAGCGCTGGCGGAGCATCCCGCAAGCGACGCGAGCGTCAGCAGGGAGACCAGGGAGATCAGTGCGCTTCGGAGACCCATCCGGCCAAAGCGTACGGCGTCCGGGCAGGAAGGGCCAATTTCGGGGTGCGACTCACGGCCGCGCCGAGAACCTGAGCTCCACCGGCCCGTCGATGAGCGACCGGTCGTCCACCCACCAGACCGCCTCCGGCGTGGACACCGCGTAGCGGGGCGAACACCCGTCCACCGACACCAGCTTCGCCACCCCGCTCGCCCGATCCAGGACCCGGAGCTCGCCGCCGTCGCAAATGTTCTCTTCGCCGTTTCCGCTGGTCGCGTCGTGCGACCAGAACAGGTGGTCGCGGGTCAGCCAGCAGCGCGTCGCTGCTCCGGTGATCGCATCGGTCGGCTCGGACAACGCAGCCAGCACCGACTTCTCCAGGCATTCGTTCGGGAACGCGAGCGGCTGCGAGGTTGCCTGCAGGTCAGCGGTCACCTGGGTGAGCTCGGGCTCCGCGCCGGTTCCCTTGCTCAGGATCCACAGCGCGTCTTCGGTCGCGACCAGTCCCTGGCAGCTCACCTGCCAGCCGAGCGACCTGAACAACCTGTCGGGCGTGTCGCCCCGCGCATCGACGACGCGCACCTCGCCCTCCGTGTTGATCAGGTTGGTGGTGAGCGAAGTATCCGACGCGAAGAAGAGGAAGCCCTTGAAGAGCGCAACGAACGAGATGGCGGTCGGGCTCGAGGCCAGGACCTTGGTGGTCCCCGCGGCCTTGTCGTAGCGGATCAGGTCGGAGTTCTTCTCGGTATCTTCGGCGGGGGAGGACCGGTCGTAGAACCCTCGGACGTAGTACACGGCGTCCTCGTCCGCGATCACCCCTCCCATGCGTCCGGGCCCGTTCGCAATGGCCCGAAGGCCTTCCCCCTGCAGGTCCCTTCGCTCGAGGATGGTGCTGTAGGCCCAGAAGAGCTGCGTCCCGTCGGTAGCCAGACCCCCGGCAGGTCCCGGACGGATGATTGCGATGGTGGAGTCTCGCTCCCCGGATTCGCCGGAGCAGCCCATGGCGCCGAGGACGGCGATCCCTGCGACTCCGATCCAGCCCAACAACCCGTGTGCGCTCGAACCCATTGTTCTCTCCCTGCGGTGCCTGCAGACGGCGGCACGACCTCGTAGCATTGCCAGTGGGGGGCGGTGGAACCGATCCGCTCCCCGCTGGCTCCGGCGCACTCAGCAACGCGCGGGCCAACGAAGCATCGATGCCGGCGGGGCTTCTTTCGGATGACGAACGACCGCGCAGGTGCCCGTCGATCCGCTGCGACTGTGCCAGCGAGTCACGGTGCACAGGCCCAGATGCCGCCAGATCGGCACACGGGACCGGCCGTGGGTCCGAGGGGATCGGCATCGAGCGGATCGGCGCGTGTGAGGATCCGCACCGGGCTGTCGGCTTTGCGCTAGGCTGGCTCATCATGGTGCGCATCCGTTCGACCCGCGCTCTGGGCGTTGTTGCCGCGATTGCATGCACGTTCTGCCTGTCGGTGGCCGAGGCACGGCCGACGGATCCGAAGCCACCGGCGAGGCCGTCTTCCGCGGCGGCGCAGCCTTCGGCGGCGCAGGTCACGGGGCTGCGTGGAGGGCTCGAGGCTCTGGAGAAGTCCGACTGGGCGGCCGCGGAGCGCGAGCTGACGGCGGCGTCGAAAGGGGCGGAGCGGGGGGCTGCGCTGCACGGGCTGGCGCGGATGCACCTGATGCTAGGCAAGTACAAGGAGGCGGTGGAGAGCGCGGATCTGGCGATGCGGATCAAGGGGCAGGCGCGGCTCGACGCGGCAGCGATCAAGGCGCGTGCGCTCGGGGCGCAGGGGCGGGTGGCCGAGGGGATCGCGGCGCTGGAGGCGGTGAAGGACGATGCGGAGGCGCGTCGTGCGAGGCTGGCGTTGGGGGAGCTGCTGATCCTGGCGGGCAAGAGCGCGGAGGCGCGGGATCCGCTGATGACGTTGATTCGGGACTACAACGACGATGCGATACGGGACACGGACGCCGAGGGGATGGCGTTGGTGGGGAGGGCGGCGCACCTGCTTCGGAGCGCGCGGGACGCGAACGACGCGTACAACAAGGCGGAGCGAGCGGGGCCGCACCGGGTGGAGACGCTGCTCTGGCGAGGGGAGCTGTTCCTGGAGAAGTACGATCCGGGGCATGCCGAGGAGGTGGTGAAGGAGGCGCTGCAGATTGCGCCGCGCAATCCCGACGCGCTGGTGATGATGGCGCGGATCAAGCTGGATCAGGCGCTGGACTTCGACGCAGCGGAGGCGCTGATCAAGAAGGCGCTGGCGGTGAACCCGAAGCACACGGGGGCATTCGCGGTGCGAGCGGGGCTGCTGCTGCGCGACTTCGATCTCGCGGCGGCGGATGCGGCGCTGGGTGAGGGGTTGGCGATCAACGCCTCGGAGCTGCAGCTGCTGTCGATGCGGGC
>JAKLDZ010000356.1 GCA_022703255.1 Myxococcota bacterium
GTCGTGCGTCCGCTCATCAGCAGCGGCACCGAGGCCAGCACCGACACCGCTCCGAGCCCCATCCCCACGAGCCCGGCGACCCGCATCGGCTCGCTGTCCTCGAGGTGCCCCGCGCCGTACACCGCGCCCGACGCCAGCCCCACGATGGCCCCCGCGATCAACGTCCCCCGTCCCCACGCAAGCGTGCGCTCCGATCCCGCGCGAACCACCAGCCTGGCCACCTTCCCGTCCTCTTCCACGCGAAACGTGTTCGATCGCGGAATGCCGTCTCCTCCAATGCGGAACGACCGATCCTCGACCGGCACCCATCGCTCGCACGGCGCGCGGCACTGCTCGGTCCAGGCCTCGGTGATGTCGAGCTTCGACTTCGACTCGAGTCGCAGTCGCGAGTCCGCGGGGTGGAGCCGGAACCTCACGCTCCCTGTGGGAGCGGGGGGCGCGGACCGCTGCGCCGACGGCAGCCCGTCCGGTGAGCTGGCGCTGCTCGCGGCTGCGTGGGGCGAGGGGGACACGAACGAAGCGCGGGCGATGTCGGACCAGTCAACGGTTCGCAGCTCGTGGGTGGCGAGCTGGAGCACGACGCGCTCGCCGGGGGCGTACTCCACGATGCGACCGCGCAGGATGGCGCCGGAGCGGAGCCACACGACTTGTTCGGGTGCCGAATCGATGCTGTCTGCGGCCGACGGTGAAGACGACGACGCACCGGGGGGCGTCGGGCTCGGTCCGGTGACCGGCGGCGCCGTCGCCGCCGCGGCGGGCACAAGCACCAGAGCCCCGAGCAGCCAGAAGGTCGTCGCGCGCACCATGGCCCGATCCTGGACCACGGCCGTCCGGGGGCCGCAACACTGTCGTCCGCCAGCTCCCCGGCATTCGTGCAATCGTCTCTTCCTCGCTCTGTCTGGCGCGAAGGGGCTGTCCCGGTTTGACGCCGGGCCTGTCCGGGCGGTACGCTGGTAGACCGGGTTCGGCGTGGATCCGCGGAAAGACGAATCGACTTGGCGCGCTACAGACTCCGATTCCAGATGCAGGAAGTCGACCTGGCTGCAGGGATGACGCTGCTCGGACGGAGCCCCGACTGCGCGGTGACCATCGAGGATCCGCTCGTGTCGCGCGAGCACGCTCGCATCACGATCCGGGGAGACGCGGCGACCTTCGAGGACCTCGGCTCGCGCAACGGCTCGCGCATCAACGGCGTGCCGGTCCGCCAGGCAACCCCCTTGAAGGACGGCGACCGCTTGCGCATCGGGACCCAGGAGCTCGTCTTCTGCAAGTTCGCCAGCGACCGCAGCGGACCGTCGAATCGCCGCACCGGCTTCATGACCTACTGCGCCCGGTGCAAGCTCCCGTACCCCGAAGAGATGGGTGCCTGTCCGCACTGCGGATCGCTCGAGCGGCTGGAGGAGGAGGCGACGCTCACCGGGGCCAAGGCCGCCGACGACTCGACGTGGGCGCTGTTGCTGGCCACCGACGTGCTCGAGCGCGCCGTCGCCAACGGACGCCACGCGGATGCCGAGCGAATCCTTCGCAGATCGGCCAACGCGTTGGGGGAGACGATCGCGGCCAAGGCGGCGGTCGACGAAGAGCAGCTCCGCAAGCTGGCGGTCGTCGCGGCGAAGTACGCCCGTGTGCAGAGCAGCAGCCAGTGGGCCTGCTGGCTGCTGGGGGTCTTCGACTCCCTCGAGCGGGTGCCCCCTGTGGAGGCGGTCTCCGAGCTGCAGGGTATCCGTCTCGAAGACGCTGCCGGACCCCGTGCGATTGACAGTATCATTCGCAGTTCCAAGGCAAGGCGGAGTACACTCCGCCAGTCCGACTTGGAAGCGCTGTCGATCCTCGAGCTCTGGGGGATCAGCATCCAGAAGAACACCGGTCCGTGATGCTCTTCCGACTTCGCTATCTCCAGCACGACTTCGAGCTGTCGCTCGGGCGTTTCATCATCGGTCGAAGCACCGAGTGCCAGCTGTCCCTCGATGACCCGCTCGTGTCGCGCAAGCACGCCCTGCTCGTCGTCACCGAAGCCGCCGTGGAAGTCGAGGACCTCGGCTCCCGCAACGGTGTCCTCGTCAATGGCGTCCGCATCGAGCGCCCCACACGTCTCACCGAAGGCGCCAAGATCACCATCGGCTCCCAGGACCTCTTCCTGTCGGCCCAACCTGCCACCCGCAGGCCGGTCATCGCGGGCATCCCCCCGTCGTCGCGCGTGGGCACCGAAACGGTCACCTCGATGCAACCGGTGCGCTCCGACGGGTCCCCGGTGACGCCCTCCGATGGCCCCCCTTCGGAGCGAAACGTCACGAGCAAGCGCGATGCGTTCCGCTTGCTAGGCGGTGTCGCCGACAAGGCGTTGGCTCTCGGGCGCGCGGAAGAAGCCGAGCGACTGCTCAGCACGTTGCTTGACCACGTCATGCAGTTGGTCAAGCAGGGCGCCGAGGACCCCGCCACGCTCGAGCAGGCGGGTCGCTACGGCGCCAGGCTCGCCGCTGCCACGACCAAGCCCAAGTGGGTCGACTACGTCATCGAGCTGCACGCGATCGCGGGTCGACCGTGCGCGGGCACTACGATCGACGAGCTCCACATCGCGCTCCGCAAGGTCAAGGGGGTGAACATCACCGCCCTCAAGGCCTACGTGCAGATGATGAAGGACAAGTCGCCGGAGTTCGGCCCGGCCGAGCGTTTCCTCGTCAAGCGCGCCGAGGGGCTCGAGCGCCTCGTCACTTCCTGACGCGCGCTTTCCGCCGTTCACTTGCGCGGCTTGCGGAGCCCCTTCGCGGCCTGGCGCGCGCTCCGACGTTCTTGCGCGGCCTGCTCTGCGAGGCTGCGCGATGCCGCGGCAGTCATCGCCTCGCGCAGTCCGGGATCCTCGATCTTCTCGATCTGGGCGCGCAGCTCCTCCGGCAGCTCGACCGGCGCCGCGACCGTTCGTCTCTCGAACCGCGTCGCGCCTCGTCTCGCAGGGTCGAGCTTGCGGATCGCGAACCGCAGGCTCTGCACGCCCAGCCCCAGGGCGCGCAGCCGCGCCACGATCATGCCGGACAACAGCGACAGCTCTTGCGCCCACACGGCGTCGGGCACGTGCACCAGCAGGACTCCGGACGCGTCGAGAGCTGCTGGGCGCGAGCGATCGGCCACCCGCGGGCCGACGATCTGCTGCCAGATCTCGGGCTTGACCGGGCCTCGCTGGGCGGTGAGCTCGCCGCGCTCGAAGCTGCGCAGCAGGTCGCCGAGGGGGCTGGGGCCGCCCCCCGTGCGTGGCTCGCGCCGCATGTTCCATGCGCGTGCCCAGTGGCTCAACGGTCGTGGCTTCACTCTCGAAGCGTAGGGCGGATCGAAGCCGGGTGGAACCGGCATCCGACGGCGCGCGCCTCTCGAGCGAGGCCCGGGCTCCTCCCATCCCCTTCCTGCGTCGCACGGTGTTGACGGCCCGCAGCCCGATCGCTCATCCTGCTGGCGTGCAAGCTCGTCTCCCGTTGTCCCGGGCCACCCGCTCGCTGATCGTCGCAAGCGCACTCGGCTTCCTTGCGACCGGCACCGGCTGCCGTTCCACCCCTGAGGAGCCGGCGTCCCGATCCCCTGCCGCTCTCTCCGCTGCGTCCGACGGACCGAGCTCGCCAGCCGTTGCGACCTCTGCGCGACGCGACGATCCCACTCGCGGCCAGCGACTCGATCAAGCGTCGTGCGACACGGCGACACGCCACGTCAACCGGGTCTACGGCCGCGAGGAGTCGGATGCTCGCGGGAAGGTCGTGACGTTCCACTGCATGCAGTCGGGCAACCGGCAGTGGTACGACTGCGTGATGGGGGCGAGCACGCAGGACGCGGTCGCAACATGTGGTCGGAAGCACCTGATCGCGCCTGCGGAGCCGCGATGACGACGAAGGTGTGGCACAGCCGCGTGACAGGGGGCGCGACCGGGCAGGGCGCGTGCGTTGACCGGTCGCGGGGAGCCGCGTAGCCTTCGACGACCTTCGGGTCTTCGACGCTCTTCGTTCAGGAAAGGGATCGGACAGATGAGACATGCACTTGCGGCGGTTGTGATGGCCTTGCTGACGGCTTGTGGTTCCGACGACTCCTCTACGACGCCTAGCGGGTCGGCGGGCAACGGAGGGGGAGCGGCGGGCTCGTCGCAGCTCGCGGAGAACTGCTCGGGGCGCTGTCAGACGCGTGCCGAGGCGTGCGGAGCTCCTGCGACCATGGCCGCGAGCGAGTGCGCGAAGCTCTGCGCCCTGAGCGTGACCGAAGCGCAGGCGGTGTGTCTCGAAGCCACGGCCTGTGCGCAGATGCAAGCTGCGTTTGCGAGCGGCCAGTATCCGTGCGGCATCGGCCAGACCGGGACAGGCGGCTCCAGTGGCGGAGGGACGGGTGGCAGCGCTGGAGGCGGCGCCAAGAAGGCCCTGGGAGAGTCGTGCGCGTGCGAGCAGACCGGGGATTGGTCCACGTGCAGCGGCACCGATGCGCCCTGTTCCGCCGAGCTCACCTGCGTCGTCTACATGGGGACGGGCATGTGCACCACCGAGTGCACCAGCACCTGCGAAGGCGGCCTCACCTGCACCGATCTGATGCCGCAAGGTGTGAGCATGGGCACCTGGTGCTGGAAGGACTAGGCCCGAGCCATGGCGCGCCGGCCCTGGCGGCGTCATGACGATTCAGTGCCCTACCAACACGAATGCGTCGTCGCGGCGAAAGCTGCTGCTCCAAGCGCACCCCGATCCCCCGCGTTGTGTCGTCATCCGAACCCTGATATCCCGCGCCCATGAACCCTCGTTGGTGGCTCCCCCTCGTCGCGTTCGCGTGCGCCAGCGCCATCCCCCTTCCCGCTGTCGCCCAGGATGCTGCGGCCGCGGCGGCCCTGTACGAGCGCGGCCTGGCCGACATGCTCGCAGGGAAGCTGTCCTCCGCGTGCCCCGCGCTTGCGGAGAGCTATCGCCTCGACCCCTTGCCCGGCGCGTTGTTCACGCTCGCCGAGTGCGAGGGCAAGGTGGGCAGATTCGCAACGGCCGTGGCCCGCTACGAGGAATACCTCGCGACCTACGCGCGCCTTTCGGCCAAGGAGAAGGCGGGTCAGAAGGGCCGCAACAAGCTCGCCGAAACCGCCAGGCGCAAGCTGTTGCCCAGCGTGCCGACCGTCACCATCCAGCTTCCCGCCTCGGCTCCGGAGGGCACGCGCGTGCTGCGCGACGGCGTGCTGCTGAACGCTCCGGCGCTCGGCGTGCCGCTGCCGATCGATCCCGGGGACCACGTACTCACGACGCAGGTGCCTGACGGTCCGGAGCATGAGCAGCGCTTCAGCATCGCGGCCGGAGCCAAGCAGGAGATCCTCCTCGAGCTCGTGATGTCGAAGCCCGGGGATGCTGGAGCGAAGCCTTCCAAGGCATCGGCTGAGGTCTCCGCCGAACCGCCACGACAAGCGCACTCCCGCTGGTTGACCTACGTCGGCTTCGGACTCGGCGGCGCAGGCGTGATCGCCGGAGCGGTCACCGGCGCGATCTCGTGGTCCAAGACCTCCGACATCAAGGACGCGTGCGCAGCCAACCAGTGCCCCGAGTCCCGGTCCGCCGACATCGATTCCGCGCAAACCTGGGCCACCGTGTCCAACGTCTCGTTCATCGTCGGAGCCGCGGGAATCGGCGTCGGAATCGTCTCGCTCCTGACCCGCTCATCCAAGACCGCGGACGCGCCGCAGCCCGCCGCGGTCAGCGTCGTTCCATCATTTGGCCCCGGCTACGCCGGACTCCAAGGACGCTTCTGATGACCCTCCGCGACATGACCTCACGGGGACTCTTCGTTCATGCGACGCTGCTGGCCTTCGCGTGCTCCATCGGGTGCGAGAAGCTCAGCGGCCTGAGCGACCTCGAGGTGGATGAGTCCGCCGCGGGTTCGGCAGGGGCGGTCGATGGCGGCGCCGGTGCGGCTGGCACTCCCGACGCGTCATCGACAGGTGGAGGAGGAGGGCAGGGCGGCCAGGATGGCGGTGCGGGCGGCGTTGACGCGGGAACCACGGGTGGAAGCGCCGGCTCCGCGGGCGGCGGCGGAGCAGCCGGGCAGGACGCCGGAGAAGACGCGCCCGTGGCCGGTTTCTCTTTGGCGGTCCCGGCCAACCTCAAGGTCGTTCGCGGCAAGTCCGCCGCGCTGAACGTCACCATCACACGCGACGCCGGATTCTCGGGGGCCGTCGAGGTCTCCGTCAGCGTGGGCCTCCCCTCCGGAGTGACATCCACGCAGATCAGCATCGCGAATCCGGATGCCTCCGGGGTCCTATCCATCGACGCGCAGGCCCTGGCCGCACTGGGACATGCGGCCCTCACGGTTCACGCCGTCTCGGGCGCCGTGGTCCGGGATCAGCAGGTCGATCTCCTGGTCGCCGATCCCCCGGG
>JAKLDZ010000357.1 GCA_022703255.1 Myxococcota bacterium
CTCCCCTCCGCAGCCCAGGCGGCTGGCGAGAGGTCGGGGGGGTGGCGTCGAAGCGATGGCCCAGCTCCGCGTTCGCTGTTGCGCCACTGGGAGCCCAAACCCGGATTCCGAGCCGTGCGGACCGTTGTCCCGGCGGCTCCGCATTCACGTCTTCGGAGCCGGAGGATCGACGAGCTCCCAGTCCATCGGTGGGCCGCACTCGTCGGGATCCAGCCCCAGAACCCAGAGGGGGGGACCGGCTCGGAGCGAAAGGCAACCTCGGGCAACCTCACGGCTGCCAGGGGCTCGGGACACACACTCCCTTGCCTGCGAGACAACCAGCAAAGCCCAGCGATTTGCAGTCGATTTTCTCGACCTTGCCAGCGTTGCACAGCACCACGCTGTCGCCGTCACAGGTCTCGGTCCACTTGCTTTCGAGCGGATTGCATTCGACGCCGAGGCCACAGAAGAAGTCGCTTCCACTCGAGTGGCAGTCGAATCCCAGCCCCACGCTTGCGCACTCGCGCGTGGCAGTCTTGCCGTTCAAGCATGCGCTCAGGGTGGAGCCGTCGCACGCCAGTCCCTGGTCGAACGACGGACTCAGGGGAGAGGTGACGTTCGCTTGGCAGGCTGCGCCGGTACCGACGCACGCCGGGCCCATGGTGCTGTTCTCGCACACCAGCCCGAGGTCGGCGCACTTGGGGCCGATCCTCTCGCGCGAAGTGCAGGTGTGTGGCGCGCCATCGACGCAGGATTCCTGGAACGCGGACGGGTCACAGGCCTTGGGCGGTCCTCCGATGCAATCGCCCTCGTGGCAGGTCAGCCCGATCCGGGTGCAGTCAGCTGTGAACTTCACCTGGTCGTCGCAGGCGATCGCAACGTTTCCCGCACAGGTCGTGGCACAAGGACCATCGAAGGTGATTTGGACGCCGAGGCACTCCTTGACACCTTCGCACCCGTTCGTCTTCGTCGAGAGGCATTGAATGGAGGCGGCAATGTTGTAGGAGTCCGACGGCTCGAAGTCCGTATAGAATCCGCTGAGGTGCCCGTTGGGGCGGTCATCGGGAACGCAACTTCCGATGAGCACGGCGGCGCGCGCAGCCGAGGCGGGATCGATCGGAGACAACGGCCCGGCGTTACCTGCCGAGCCTGAAGCTCCGGCGGAGCCTCCGCCGCCGCTGTCGTTTCCGGAATCCGATGAATCGCCGCAGGCGACAAGCGCGAGAGGCGCGAGCAGCACGAGGGAACACCACAAGGAGCGCGGGAGCATTCGACAGACCTCCAGGGCGACGGAGCGTCGCACTGATTGGCGGACAGCAAGTTTCGGACCAGGAGCGTGTCGCCCGCTTCAGGTCGGGTGTCAACGGCGACTGCGCTCGAGCCCATGGGCCGATGTTGGTACCCGCGTCGCCGGGCGAAGCCAGTGTGCCGCTGGGCAACGTCTTGCTGCCGAGCTCAGGGCTGGCGTGTCGCGCAACCACCTGACCTCCCCGAACCACCCCGCCTCGAGCCCGCGCCCGCGCCCGATCAGCGCTCACACGGCGGAAATCACGCCTCTCAAGCGCCTTTCAGACGCACCTCGGAGCGGCCGCGAACATCGCAGCGGGACCGATCGTGTTCCGAACGCGCGTTCCGCGACTCCTGTGTAGGTGGGTTTTGGGGGACAGCAAATCCGCTCTACTCCACTCCGACCAGCCTCTCCCCTCCCCCGCCTCCGCCCCAAACCAGCAGGGCCCCTGCGTATACGCTGCGATGCCCGCTGCGCGCCACCGCAAGAGGGGGAATCCTGGCCCACGCGTCGGTCGCGGAATCATAGCGCGCTCCCAGCGCCGTCAGGCCCCCCGCCCAGGCCACGTCTCCTCCCACCGCCCATACCCTCCCCTCCCCCCAGACCGCAGTGTGCCCTCGCCCCGGGGCGTACCCCGTCAACGCCAAATCAGGCAACATCTCCCATCGATTCGTCGATGGTTCGTAGGCCGCACCATCGCCGCGAGGCCCGCCCCAGGCGCCGTCCTCTCCCATCAGCACGAGCATGCGCGACGAGGCCGCATCCCAGAAGGCAACAGCATGGCGACGACGAATCGGCGCGTCCGCAATCGGCGTCCACGTGTCCGTCACCGGATCGTACGCAGCCCCGCTTCGCTGCGGGACACCCATGTCGTCGTCGGCGCCCCCCCACACGATCATCCGCGCGTGCGCGCCGTCCCATACAGCCACGTGGCCCACGCGCGCCGCGAACGGCGCGTTCGAGACTGCGCTCCACGCGTCGTCCGAAGGCGCGTAGCGGCCTCCTCCCGCGGCGGCTGCGCCGTACTTGCCCGCGCCGCCCCACACGATCACCCTTCCGGCCGAGGGCGACCAGACCGCGCTGGCTCCCACCCTGGCGGACGGCGCCCCCTGCGTCGAGATCGCGGACCACCCGGTCGCGTGCGCCCATCGCGCCCCCACGCCCGACACGGCATCGCCCGCTCCTCGCCCCCCGAACAGCACGATCTCCGAGCCGGTCCAGACCGCCGCCACGTCACTTCGTCCCACGAACGATTCCGCACCGCCACCGGCATCGGCCCCGCCATCAGCGCCGTCCCAGGCGGGCGCCGCGATCGGCTCCCACGCATCGCTCGACGGGTCGAAGAGCGCACCGTCGTCGAGATACCCGGACGCACCAAGGCCTCCCCAGATGAACCACCGATCCGCGGCAACGACGGAGACGAAGTCCCTGCGCGGAGCGATGGGCGCTTCGGGCAATGGCTCCCACCGCGGTCCCTTCTCGCACACGCCCGACGGTCCCCATTCGCACGCGCCGGTGCACCATCGCACGCGCACGAGGCCGGGGTCGCAACCGGTCGCGTCGGCCTGGTAGTCGCCCGCCGCGCACGCACCGGCTTGCACGCACGCGCCGAGGGTCCACCGGCACACCTGCTGGCTCGTCTCGCACGTGACGGGACGCTTTCCGCAGAAGCCGCACGACACCTCGGCGGCCTCGCACTGCGTGCACACCGCGAGCTCGTCTTCGAGGCAGTCGGACCATGGCTTCCACGCGCCGTCGTTGCCGCAGAAGCGCTGCCTGCGCCCGCAGGCTCCGCACCACTCGCGCTCGACCTGCCCGGCAGAGCAGGGGCCTTCGCCCGCATCCGACTCCCCGAAAGGGACGCATACGTCCGGGGCCGCGTCTGCGCTGGAGGCGTCGGCCGAGTCGATGGGCGCGTCGGCGGCGTCGGGATCGTTCGCAGCGTCGTGGACGGCGTCGCCGTTCGCATCCGACGGGGCGTCGGAGGAGACCTCCGCGGACGCATCCTGCACAGGAGGCTCGAGCGTGGGGGAAGGGCTCTGGGTCTGCGCGCACGCGGCGACGAGGAGCGGCAGGACCGATCCGAAGCTCGCGAGATTGCGCCGCGACCCGTTCATCGGTCCCATGGTAGCCGAGAGGGCGGGAGGATGCTGCACTGCGCGGAGTCGTCGCCAGCCGCGTCTGCGCAAGGGTGGGGCGCGCATCCGCCGCGGTCTCATTCGAGGAGCGAGATCCACGCCATCGTGCAGGCGTTTACCTGCGTCGAGAGAGGCTCGCCGAAGCACGTCTTCAGCGCATCGATGGCTTCCGTTCTGAAGAAGACCTCGATGTCGTTCAGATAGGCCTTGACCGCAGGTTCGCACTTCTCTCCCCGTCCGAGAACCGCGTTGCAGTACTCGTTACCGACGGTTCCCGTGGGCGGATAATCGTAGGAGCCGTCCTCGGGGCAACCGTCCCGCATCGCGCACTGCCAGTGCGGGATGATGACCGAGGGGTCGAGGACCTGGGCGAGGAGGTGGCACTCGTCGATGATGCCGGGACCGGAGTCGCTCACGCCGGACGCGGAAAGCTGGAGGCACGTCTGCTTGATGGCGGGATGGGCGGGTCCCTCGACGGTGAACTCGTAGTCGCTGGCGACGCAGGGGCTTCCTTCGCAATCCCGCGGCTTGCAGGAGTAGTGGCACGAGCTTTCGCAGTCGAGGTTGGTGCCGCTCATCATCGCGTCGTAGCAGACGTCGAGGCAGCGGGAGCAGGCATCGCCCGAGGCCCGGGAACACTCGGTCTCCTTGCAGACCTCCTGGCGAGTGACCAGGAGCCATGAGTCGGAATCGTCGGATGACCCGCAACCGGACGGGATGAAGATGCAGAGAGCAGCGGCAACGAGATAGGAACGAATGTGGCGCATGGTCTTGTCTCCTGCCCCCCCTATCGGCCGCTCCCGTCGATCGGTTTCCGAAAAAGTGAGGCGCCGCGAACAATCTCGTCTGCACCGCCCTGGCTGCACCGGCTACTCTGATCCCGTGCCTCGCTCCCTGCGGTCCCCTGCTCCCCTGATCCTCGCCTGCCTGCTCGCCGGGGCGTGCGACGGCACGCCCAGGGAGCCGATCGCCGACGGGTGCGCGTTCGCCGCCGATCCCGGGAGCTGCTGGCGCTCCCTGGCCGCGGAGATCCTGGCGTGCATGGCGGCGTCGAAGCCCACCATCCAGGCGGAGCTGTCCTCCGACGGTCTCAAGTGCACGTCGTTCCAGGGCCCCTATGCGGACTTCGTCTCGGCGCTTCCCGTCGGCATCGATGCTTCGTATGCCGATGTGACGATCGGCTTCGGCTCCGAGGAGTGCGCGCGGATCGTGCGCAACCGCGCAGCCGGGACACTGGAGCTCTCGATGCCCGACGGCAGGACGCTGCGGGAGCGATTCGACTCCGAGACGCGGACATCGGAGATCACCTGCCCGGATCTGAGCGTGCACGTGATCACGAACGACGAGGTGACGAGCACGTGCTTCGCCGAAGCGATGGGCGGAGGGATTCCGTCGGTGCTCATGGATCGGAACACGGACGGGCTGACGATCGCCCTCTCGGGCTACGAAGGGCCGCTGATCGTGTGCAAGGAGTGACCGTCGAGGGGGTGAGGCGAAGCGTCTCGCGGACGCGGCGCTACTGGCACATCCAGCCGATGAACGAGAGGCACGTGCAGAAGCTGGCGCCGTAGTAGCAGGTGTCGCTGCCGGTGCAGGGGTCACCCGTGGTGGGCATCACCGGAGGGCAGACTGTGGGATTGACCCACGGACGCGACGCCGCGGCGAGCTGCCAGTCGGTGGCCTTGAACGCGGGATAGGCGCCCGCGTAGGCGATCCGGGCGTAGGCGTGGCTCTGCTCGTTGGCCTGCGTGATCCCGGTGACGGGCGCGGGGGTGAAGGTGATGCCGGCCGGGGGGGAAGGCGGCTGCGCGCCGGATGCGTGGGAGAAGAAGTCGAGCACGACGCCCGACGAGCAGGGGCCCTTGCACAGCGAGACGGTCTCGCCGGACTGATAGGTCATCGAGATGTTCTGCCCCTGCGGGATGGCGATATCGCCGGGCTTGGCGCCTGCCGGATCGATCACGTACACCCGCTCGTTGGGGCCCAGCGTCATCGCGGGGACGTCGAAGTCGAAGTCGTAGGTGGAGTCGATCGAGTCGATGCGGATCCACAGGGCATCGAGCTGCGCGGGGCAACTGCCGCGGTTCTGAAGGACGATGTAGTCGTCGGTGCCGATGTACAGCTCGACCATGCGGACCGCATCGGGAGCAATGCCGCCCGGAGCGCAGCCGACACATGCGCCGTTGGAGCACGACTTGCCCAGGGCAGCGCAATCGACGCCTCCTGGGTCGAAGCCGGTGCCCGAGGCGTTGCACTTGGTGGCGAAGTTGCCCTGGCAGGCCGGTTGCCCGGGGGTGCACACCAGGCTCACGCAGGCCGTGGTGAACGGGTCGCAGTACTGTCCCGGAGAGCACGTCATCAGCAACTGCGAGCCGGTGCCCGAGGCGTTGCACTGCCGGATCTGCGAACCGTCGCAGAAGGCGGCGTTGGGCGAGCAGACCAACGAAGAGCACGCGCCGCCGGCGCAGTGCAGCCCCTGGGAGGCGCAATCGACGCTCGAGGCGATCGACGTGCCGTCGCTCGAGCAGGTCACCAGGTTGTCGCCCTGGCAGACCACGGAGTCGGGGGTGCACAGCAGCATGGCGCAGCCGGCCTGGGCATCGATGAGCTTGCACACCGCGCCGGAAGGGCAGGGCTGGGGCGGTCCCCACGAAGCGCCGTTTGCGGAGCAGGGAACGACGGCGTTGTTCTCGCACTTGGAGGTGCCGGGCTGACAAGCGGAGCTGATGCAGAGGCCCGACGCGAGGTCGCAGATGGGAGTGGCGCCGGAGCACTCGTCGGAGGACTTGCAGCCGGAGCCCGCGGCGCCGGCGGAGCCGGAGGTTCCGCCCTGTCCGGGGTTGCCTGCGCTCCCGGCCGCGCCCGCGCTTCCGGCGCTGCCCGCGGTGCCGGCGGAGCCTTCGAGCAGAGAGCTGTGATCGGAGCCGCAGGCGCAGACGCATCCTGCAACGAGGGCGAT
>JAKLDZ010000358.1 GCA_022703255.1 Myxococcota bacterium
CACGATGTCGTCGGCCTGGACTCGGAAGCCCCCTTCCGCATGGGGCGTCAGCGAGACCCTCGGCGGATCGACGTCGAGCACGAAGCTCGTCCGCGCAGGCGTTCTGTCCACGGTCATCGGCTCGCCCACCACGCGCGATACCACCGACAGCTCGTGCCTCCCCTGCATGATCAGAATCGGATCGTCGATCACGATCTCCTTGTCCCGTCGCCACGTGTGCCAGAAGCCGCGGTTGAGCCTGTACGAGTACTCGATCGCCCGCTGTCCGTCGTCGCGGCTCGATCCCATGCGCACGCGGAGCCGGGGCTTGCTCGCCTCGTCGTGCGTCGCCAGACGGAAGCCCTCCACCGGAGCGACCTTCTCCACGATCTCGACCGTGGTGTCGGTCTCCAGCGAAGTCGTGGGCGTCGTCGCGATCCCCATGCGCGCCCAAACGCCGAGGAAGTCCTCCTGTCCCGACGTGACCTTCCGCAGCCCGCCCGCGGGGATCTCCAGCGTCAAGCCGAACGACCCCAGCGCGCTCCCCGGGTTCACCGTCGGCATGTTGCCAATGAAGTCCCCGGCCATGCCCGTGATGACATCCGAGATCGCGTTGCCGATCTTCTGCGGGTCTTCCTTCAACAGCCCCGTGTTCGTCACGCTCGGATTCGCGACGTTGATCTTGTCCAGCTTCGGCGTGATGCCGTCGGGGCCCACGTCCAGGTTCATCGGTACGTCGAAGTCGAACTGCGCCGAGAGAATCCGCACGAACCTGTCGCTCGACCAGGCGTAGAAGTCGAGGATCGCCTGATCCAGCTTCAACCGAACCATCGGATCGGCGGCCAGGTCGCTGCCCGTTCCAAAGGCCACGACCGGGGGCTTCTGCGGGCGCACCACCACGGCGAGGGGCTGGTTGCGCTTCTGGTAGGTGAGGAACTTGATGGAGGGGATCAAGAGCGAAACGATGCCGGTGTGCAGCAGATTCACCTGCTCGGTCGAGATGCCGATGCACAGGGCGCCGCTGTTGTAGACCCCGGCGAGGGCGTGGTTCACGAAGCTCTCGGAGAGCGCCGCGCCGAAGTGGGGACCTTCCCCGGTCCACCCGGAGATCGTGTTCTCCAGCAGCTCCGAGGGAATGGGCAGGTTCTTGGGAAGCTTGAGATCCGCGAGCGGAACGCAGTCCGACGGCTTCGGCGCCACGCCGCCCAGCAAGCCCAGCGTACCTCCTGCGTTCACAGGATTCAGATCCCCCCAACCCATGTTCGCGTTGTCCGGGCGCGCTCCCTGTCCTCCAGCCGCGAAGAGGAAGTCCAGGCTTCCGCTCACCCCGGGCGCGAACGAAGCGAACAGCGATCCCAGATCCGCGTTTCCATCCACCCCCAGGAAGATCGGCACGCACGTGCCGTCCTGGTACATGCACACCCCGTCCTTCGCCTCCGACCCGTTGGGACACTGCGGCGTGTAGCTCGGGTTCGCCTTCTGACACAGCATCTCGTTGAGCGATGCGCTGATCTGGTCCGTGAACCCCGAGAGCAACGCGTCCCCCATCACCGGCACGAACCAACCCATCACCGTGCTCGTCAGGTTGTCGGGACAGAAGTGAAGCGCCTCCAGGATCGCCTCCTTGTCCACCACGATCCCGTCCTTCGGAACCCGGATCTTCGTGTACCCCACACGCGTCGGATGATTCGGGTCCCGCTCTACCTCGATCGAGATGTTCGCCGTCACCGTGACGTCCTTGAACGTCATCTCCGCCGCTTCGCACTGACCCTTGCCCCCACCGGAGATCACCGCGACCGTGTCGATCGGGATGAACCCGAGCGCCTTGATGTTCACCGGCAGGTTCCTCACGCGAATCGGTACGGGTCCCGATGCCGTGATGTTGTGCGGTGTCGCCGTCCCCAGCTTGATCTTCGCGTGCCCCACGTCGATCTCGGCAATGCACTTGCCCGTCGCAGGGTCCGGTCCTCCTGGACACAACGTGTACGAGTTGCCCAGACCCGCGTCGCCCGCAGCTTCCGGCACCGGGAACTCGATGACGCCGTTCTTCGCCATCCCCGTCCCCTCGAGCGCCTTCGTCGCCAAGACCCCGAGATTCGCCTGCAGGAACGCCATCCCGCTGTCCGTCAAGCGCGCGCTCGCCGCGTTCTCCACTCGCGCCGCCGGATCAAACCCCGCCGGCAACGGATGGATCCCCCCGCACGTCGCGCCAGGACTCCCCCCAGCACACGCCGCAAGCGACAAGAACCCTACGAATCCCAAGCGATGATTCATCCTGCGAGGCATGAAACCTCCAACACGCGCGCCCGCTATGGGCCGCGACACAACGAAGCGACGGACCGATTCTAAGCGCCCGCCCGCACTCGCAGCAACCACCACCCCGACGACACCGTGCGCAATCCATCGTCACCGTCGGGGCACGATGACGGATTCACGGAATCTCAGTCCGCGCCCCCGTCCCGCCCCGTCGGCGGCTCCGGCTCCCTCACGTTCGGCGCTGCCAGACACTTCTCTCCCGAACACGACACGTCGTGCTCCACGATGTAGTCCGGCCTCGAATCCCCGTCGAAGTCCGCCGTCGCCCGCGCCAACCCCTGCCGCGCCCCCGTCACCACCCACTGAACCTGCCAGCTCTGCGGCTTCCCAACCCCGAAGTGCGCACACTTGTACGCCTCGTCGGCCCAGTCCTCCGACTTGCTCGACCACGCCTTCCCCGCCACATCGGTCAGCTGAGAGGGGACCGTGCGCGTGGTCGGCGGCAGCTTCCCGCGGTCGCGCTCCGCACACGCCGCCACTCCCCGCGCCAGCTCCCCAGCGAGCGCAACCCCTTCGTCGCGGCGCGACGAGCGCTCGCGTGGCGTCGTCGTCCAGCAGCACCCGCCAGCCGCCAACGCCACCACGAGACCGATCGCTCCATACCGACGCAATCGAGCGCTCCTTCCCACGCAAGAACCCGGGTCCGCCCCGCGATCCGACGACAGGCTCAGGCCAGCAGCGGTCCTCCGCCGAAGTCCATGAGCCGCTCGAGCATCGCCAGGCGCTCCGCCAGATCCTCGCGTCCGAGACGCGCCAGCCGCGCGGTTCCCACCGCCTGGACGCAGAACGAAGCGACCGCGGAGCCGACCACCATGGCCCTGCGAAGTCCGATCGGGCTCATGTCGCCCATCGCGGCGAGATAGCCGACGAGCGCACCAGCATAGGTGTCTCCGGCCCCCGTCGGATCCACGCAGTCGTCGAGCGGAGCCGCCGGACACCAGAACGTCCCCTGCTCGTCGAACAGCATCGAGCCGTACTCGCCCCGCTTGATGATGAGCCGCTTCGGCCCCTTCTCGAGGATCTTCCTGGCCGCCTTCGGCAGCGCACGCACCCCGGAGAGCTGCCGCGCTTCCTCGTCGTTGATCACCAGCACGTCCACTCGCGCCAGCACCTTCGCCAACGCCTCCGGCTCTCCCTCGATCCAGAAGTTCATCGTGTCCGCGAAGACCATCTTCGGGCCATCGGTCTGATCGAGCACCTCGAGCTGCAGCGCCGGGTGGATGTTCGCGAGCAACAGGTACTCGCTGCTCTTGTAGACCTTCGGCAGCTTCGGCCGGAAGTTCGCGAACACGTTGAGCTGCGTGTCGAGCGTCGTCCGCCCCTGCAGCTTCGCGTCGTAGCGCCCCGCCCAGTGGAAGGTCTTGCCCTTCACCCGCTCGATCCCGCTCGTGTCGATGTTCCTCTTGGCGAGCGCATCGATGTCCTTGTCCGCGAAGTCCTCGCCCACCACGGCCACGATCCGGGCCGGTGCGAACAGCGATGCGGCCATCGACGCGTACGTCGCGGCTCCACCCACCACGTTCTTCGCCGACGTCGTCGGCAACTCCAGATCGTCCAGGGCCATCGAGCCCACGATGAGAACGCTGTCTTGATTGTCCGTCACGGCGGCCTCCACGAAACGACGCCTCAGCTTGCGAGATAGGGGTTGATCAGCCAGCCGAGGCGCTCGCGCACCTGCGGCGAGATCCTGTCCGCGCGGGTCAGGATCGCGTTGGAAAGCGCCCTGTGCGCAGGGCTCTTCGTCGCATCGGGAAGACGACCCGCCATGGCAGCCAGCGTCTTGCACGCGTGCGCCACGTTCTCGTTCAGGATCGCCACCACCGCGTCTACCGTCACCGCTTCCTCGGACTCGTGCCAGCAGTCGTAGTCCGTGGACAACGCCAACGTCGCGAACGGCAGCTCAGCCTCCCGAGCCAGCTTCGCCTCCGGCATGTTCGTCATGCCGATCACCGATACCCCCCAGCTCCGGTACAACATGCTCTCGGCCTTCGTCGAGAACTGCGGCCCCTCGATGCACACGTACGTCCCTCCCCGGTGAACCTTCGCTCCCGAGCTCCGCGCCGAAGTCTCCAGCGCCGCAGCCATCAGCGGACATACCGGCTCCGCAAACGACACGTGCGCTGCGATCCCCTCGTCGAAAAATGTCGACGCGCGCTTGCGCGTCAGGTCGATGAACTGATCCACCACGACCAGATCCCCGGGCGCAATCTGCTCCTTCATCGACCCCACCGCGCTCACCGACACCAGATGCGTCGCTCCCAGCTGCTTGAGCGCGCAGATGTTCGCGCGGTAGTTGATCGCCGACGGCGGGATCACGTGGCCCTTGCCGTGGCGAGGCAGGAACAGCATTGTCGTGTCGCCGAGTTGTCCACGCACGACGGGGGCGCTGGGCTCCCCGAAGGGGGTCGCCACCTCGAACTCCTGAACCTGATCGAGCCCCTCCATTTCGTACAGTCCGGAGCCGCCGATCACCGCGAGTACCTGGCCCATCGTTCCTCCAATGCCTCTGCGATCAGCGCTTCGCCCGCGCGTCGCGCAACATCCCTTCGGCCAACGCCGCCCGTCGAACCCGCCGGCTGCGCTCCGCGATCACGATGCTCTCCAGCCTGCTGCTCGCGTCCTGCAGATCGTCGTTCACCACCACGTAGTCGAAGAACCCGTAGTGCTCGATCTCCCCCAGCGCGTTCGACAGCCTCCTACGAATCGTCGGCTCGTCCTCACTCGCCCGGCTCCGTAGCCTGCGCTCCAGCTCCTGCAACGATGGCGGCAGTATGAACACCGTCACCGCGTCCGGATACCGCACGCGGATCTGCCGCGCCCCCTGGTAGTCCACGTCGAACAGCACCCCGTCGCTCGAAGCGCGCGCCCGCTCGATCTCCCCCTCCGAGGTGCCGTACAGGTTGCCGTGTACCTCGGCCCACTCCACGAACCGGTCCTCTAGAACCATCCGCTCGAACGACGCCCTTTCCACGAAGTGGTACTCGCGTCCGTCGGTCTCGTTGGCGCGGGGCTTGCGCGTCGTGTGAGAAACGGAGAAGCGCAGGCCCGGGAACCGCGCCCGCAGACGCGCACTCAGCGTCGTCTTCCCCGCGCCCGACGGCGACGACAGGATCAGCAGCAGGAAGGGCTCTTGCGGCGACGAGACCACGGCAGACTCACTCGACATTCTGCACCTGCTCGCGCATGCGCTCGATCTCCGCCTTGATCTCCACCACAGCATGCGCCACCGCAGCGTCCTGGCTCTTGGCGCCGATGGTGTTGCCCTCGCGCGCCATCTCCTGGAGCAGGAAGTCCAGGCGACGCCCCACCGGATCCGGATGGGCCGAGAGACGCTCGAACTGATCGAAGTGGCTGTGAAGCCGCGTCAGCTCCTCCTCCACATCACAACGCTCTGCCGCCATCGCCACCTCGAGCTCGATGCGCGCCGGATCCGCGGCAGCGTCGAGTCCCGTCAGCATCCGCTGAACACGATCACGAAGCCGACGACGATACCCTTCGACAATCTCCTCGCGACGCGAGGCGATGAGCCCCACCTGACGCTTGAGCACCTGCAGCCGTCCCACCATGTCGCGCATCAGCGCTTCACCCTCGCTCGCGCGCATCGCGTCCAGGGCGTCGAGCGCCGCCTGAAAGGCCTTGCCGACCGCAGACAACAACGCCTCGCGCTGGGCCTCACTCTCCCCCACGAACAGGTCGGGAAACGCCGCCAGCGTCGAGAACGGCACCGCCTCCCCAGGTGCGAGCCGATCACGCAGCTCGCAAAGCGCCCGATATACCGACTCGCCCCTCGCCCAATCGAGCGTCGCACCCCCTACCGCCCCCTCCGTGCGAACCACTACCTCGAATCGCCCCCGCTTCAGCTGCTCCCTATCCATCTGCTCGAGATACATCGTCGCGTCCCACAGCTCCCGCGGCGCCCTCACCACCCGTGTCCCCTCCCTCGTCGACCGGCGGCGGCCGCTCGTCCTTCTTGCCGCACGCCAGGAGGACGAACAGGCCCGCCCCCAGCAGCACCGTCCCGAGCACGCTC
>JAKLDZ010000359.1 GCA_022703255.1 Myxococcota bacterium
CGCTGCACCCTGCCGTGGTGGCGCGCATCGCGATCCGGCTTGCAAGGGCCTCTCCCACGCTCACTCCCGCGGCATCGTGCACCGCGACGTCAAGCCGTCGAACCTGTTCCTGCACCGCGAAGGCGACGGCCCCGTGCGCGTGAAGGTGTGCGACTTCGGCGTGGCCAAGTGGTCGCTTCTGGGGCAGGACCTCACGCAGTCCGGCAGCATGCTCGGCACTCCGCTGTACATGTCCCCCGAGCAGGCCACCAACTCCAAGCGCGTCGATGCCCGCTCCGACGTCTGGGGCCTCGCGATGACCGTGTACCACGCCATCGCAGGCTCCGCGGCCTACGACCGCGTGGGCAGCATCGCCGACCTGCTCATGGCGATCGTGCAGGGGAGGGTGCCGCACCTGCAGGACAGCGCACCCTGGGTCCATGAGGGGATCGCCCGCATCGTGCACGGCGGGCTCATCGCCGAGCCCGCCTCGCGTTGCCCGAGCGTCGAGGCCTTCTCCGAGGCGCTGCTCCCCTACGCCGGCGGCTCCGACGAGCTCACCCAGGAAATGCTGGGACCGCTTCCCGATACCGTGCGCGCCCACGCGGCCGCCCGCACCCGTCTTCCCACCTCGTGGGCGCTGTCGAGCGAGCCGCCGTGCGACGACACCCTCAGCGCGCTGTCCGGCGAGCAGGACCCGATGATCGGGCGCACCCTCGCCGAGCGCTACCGGGTCGTACGCCTCGTCGGCAAGGGCGGAATGGGCGCAGTGTACGAGGCCCGCGATCCCGACGGCACCGCCGTCGCCGTCAAGGTCATCCTCGAGAGCTCCGACAAGCGCTCCGATCTCGTACGTCGCTTCGTGCGCGAAGCGCGCTCCCTCACCGCGCTGTCCTCGCCGCACGTGGTCCGGGTGATCGACGCCGACACCGACGCCTCCTCCGAGCACCCGTTCATCGTGATGGAGCTGCTCCGGGGCACGGACCTCGAATCGCTGGTCAAGAAGTGGGGGCCTCTCGAGCCCGCGCCCGTGCTGCGGATCTTCCTGCATGCGGCGCGAGGACTCGCGGAGGCGCACCGCGCAGGGATCATCCACCGCGATGTGAAGCCCGCGAACATCTTCCTGCACGAGCTGGTCGACGGCTCGGTGGTGCCCAAGCTGTGCGACTTCGGCATCGCGCGACGCACGCCGACTCCGGAAGAGAACACCGTCGAGCTCACACGCACCGGCGGCGTCATCGGCTCTCCGCTGTACATGTCCCCGGAGCAGGCGCGATCCGCCAAGCACGTCGATGCCCGCACGGACGTCTGGAGCCTCGGCATGTCGATGTGGGAGACCCTCTCCGGGCGACGTCCCTGGGAGGATTGCTTTTCGGTGGGCGAGCTCATTGTGGCGATATGCACGCGTCCGGTCACTCCCTTGCAGCAGGTCGCACCGTGGGTCGAGCCCGAGGTCGCCGAGCTGGTGCACCGCTGTCTGCGCGCCGATCCGGCCCACCGGGTCGCGTCGATGGAGGCGCTGATCGAAGCGCTCGAGCCCCTGGCTGCGCGCGTTCCGCGCCTGTCTCGCGCGGTGCTGCTGCCCGTGTCGGCGGAGCGCAGGGGGGCCGTCGCCCGCGTCGTGCCCGCGGTGGAGCAGGCATCGCTCGCGGGCGCACTGTCGCGAACGTCCATGCGTTCCCGCTACCTCGGCGCGGGCGCGATCCTCACGGCCCTCGTGCTCGTCGGCGTCGCGGTGAAGCTCGGCTCCTCCCCGTCGGAGACGCTCGTCGAGCCGACCGCCGATCCGGCCGTGTCATCGTCGGCAGGCAGCGCGCTGGCCCCGAGCGCAGCGCTCTCGTCTCCCGCGTCATCCAGCTCGGAGGAGCCGCGGCTCGCGGCGCCGAGCCCCGATGCCGGCCCGGTCGCAGCTCCGCCGGTCAAGAGCGTGCCGCGCGTTGTGGCGACGGCCAGCGCAGCTCCGACGGTGACGACGGCCGTTGCGACCGCGCCGACAGCGGTGGCGCCGACACAGACCGCGACCGCGACGACGCCGCGTCCTCCGCCGACGAGCACGAGTGGAGTGAAGCCGGTGGACGACTTCAAGCCGTAGCCTGCGGCTGGACCCCGTGGAGGGGGAGCGTGGCAGAGCGCCGTGCTGGCGATTCGAGTTCTTGGTTGGGAAAGGCAGCCGGCGCCGGGGCAGTGATCACGAGCCGACGGCTCGACAGAGCGTCTCTCGGGTCAGCGGCTCGGCGTGTTGTCCGCACAGGCACGGAGTCGTGTCCGGGCGCGGCTTCGACTGTTGTCGATCTGCTCAGGAGTATGAGAGTTGAGTTCGTCAGCAGAACCCAGTTGACGACTGTGATGAAATCGCAGCAAGGGCGTGTGCAAGCGGCTATCTCGGAGCGGACATGAATCGGATCTTCGTCTTCGGCTGCTCGCGTATTCGAAGGGGGTAAGAATGAACACGGCAAAGGTTGTCGTCTTCTCCCTCAGTTCCGCTGCGATCGGGGATGCGGTCTCCCCAGCCGCTACGCATGATTCGCGTTCCGAGCACCGCGTGAGCTCGCGGGATCAGCGAGCGCGCGTCAGATTGATCTCGCTCAACGCGACGGCATCTCCTCCCGACGGGCGTACAGCGATCGTGACGGGGGCGTTGGGAGTCACGTCGAGCTCGAGGGGGGCAGACGAAAGCCCTTCGACGACGTTGGAAGCCTTGCGGATGACGCTCACACGGACAGGCTGACTCGCGTCAACGCGAACGATCCATCTTCCTGGCTCGAGGGGAATGGAGGCGAGCTCACCGGAGCCGCCAGGGGCGATCTCGAGGATCATCGTGCCGGCGTAGCCGAACTGGGCGACGGTCTTGGTTTTGTGGAAGAGGTATCCGGGGATTCTGACGTCGTCGGACGTGCGCGTGATGCCGACGCGGCCGTCGAGGCGCATGTAGAAGTCTGCGAAAAACTCCCTGGGAATTCGCGTCTTGAACTTGATGAGCTTGTAGAGCTTGGCGAACTGCGGGTCGTTGAACATCTCCCAGCCGCCACGCCACATCGGTTGGACTCGTCCGAGCGGGTTGTGGAACGCGATGATGTCGGGCTTGCGCGACATCACGTAGGCGCCATCGCCGAGCTCGTGGCCGATGAAACCGTTGCCGATGTCCTTCGGCCGGTGATGCGCGATGTGACGATCGTTGAGCCCGAGCATGTCGATCACGGGCAATCGGTAGTAGTAGGGCATGGCGCCGGCGGCATCGACAGCGAGCAGGGGGCGCTGTTGCTCGAACGCGGCACGGAGCATGATTCCGGTTTCGAGTCCGGAGAGGTGCCAGGTGTCGTCGCGCGCCGCGCGCCTTCCGTCGTCTCGCCGGTTGTCGCGGTGGTACGCGAGGAGGGCCACTGCGGCGGCAACGGCTACGGCAGGGACAGCCAGACGTCCGAGTGAGGCGATGACGCGCACGCCCTCGGCGCTCATGACGCAGAGCGCGCAGATGAGGGGGACGAGGTGCCGATGGTGGGGGAAGATGTCGCCGCCGATGACGAAGACGTAGGCGGCCCAGACAGCGAACAAGGCTCCTGCATAGGCCAGTCGCCTCCGGGCGGTCTCATCGAAGAAGGCCGCCACCAACGAGAGGATGACCGCCGCCAGGAGCACCCGGTTGGCCTCGAGTCCGTCAGCCAGATAGACCCATCCCTGCTCGAGGCGCGTCGAGGTGAATGCCACCTTCGCATAGTACGTATTCGGGACCCACTCCTGGTAGTAGAGTCGGCGGAAGACGAGCTGTGCGAGCATCGCTGCGGCGGGCACCGACGCAAGCTTCACGGCGAGGGCCCAGGCAGGGGGCCGGAGTCGCCGGGCCAGCAATAGACCGAAGCCGGCCGCTGCAGTGAAGAGGATGCCATCGGGGCGGGTGAGCACCAGCGCCGCAAGCGCCGCCGACAGCGGCAGCCATTGCCTGGCGCGGGGATGGTCGCACTCGAGCAAGGGATAGCCGAGGCACAGGGCCCAGCCGAGCGCACCCACGACGAGCCCCTGCTCCAGGCCCGCTACGCTCCAGGCCTGGATCGGACCGGAGAGCACGAGGAACAGCCCCGCGACGAGGGGGGCCAGGAGCAGCGACATGCGGCTGGGGCGGAACGCGCGAAACAGCGCAGGGACAACGGACGCGACGGCGAGGGCGCCGAGGACCCGAGGCACCACCGCAAGGTGGCCGAAGACCCATCCGCCGGCCGCCGTGAGCAAGACGAACAGGAGGTTCGAGTAGCCCTCTACGCGCTCTCCATCGGTCCAGGTGAGGCCCTGTCCATCGAGGAGCCTCTGAGCGTAGCGGAGGGAGATGAACGAGTCATCGGGGAAGAACTCGTGGAAGTCCGTGGTGAGGATCCAGAAGAGCTGCACGGTCGCGAGCGTGAGAACCACGCTGGCTGTCACCCAGAATCGCAGGCTTCCGGGGAAGATCCTGGCGGAGAGGCAACGCGTGAAGGCTCTCCTCCAAGGATGCCTCGCAGGCACGTCGCTTCCTTCTTGGCAGTCGCTTCCCATCAGCGAATCTCGACCTGCTCGAGATGGAGCGTGGACTTGGCTGCCACACGGAGTCTCACGTACCGCGCTTCCGTTGCGGGGAATCTTGCCTTCCACGTACGGAATCTCGAATCGCGCCGAGCCACCGATCGCCAGCTTTTGGCGTCATTGCTCACTTCAACGACGAGGGGGACGGCCCGGTCACGGCAGCACTCGATCCGATTGACGACGCGAACGAAGTGAACGGATGTCGTCTTGCCGAGGTCGTACTCGATCCACGGCATCTGCTCCTCCTCGGTGTGGAAGAAGATGCCGGACTTGAAGCCGAGAACCGTCCGGGACTTGTCGGAGAAGCCCTTCCATTGGGAGCTGGTGCGGTATTGAGTAGCGGACGCCAGGTCCGGGCCCTCCTTGACTCGGGTGTACAGGGCGGTGCCCGCGAAGATCCCGACCACCACGGTCGCCGCGACCGCCAACGCGAGCAGGCTCCGCCTGACTTGAATGCGGACGAGCTTCGCGTCGGGATTGGGCAAGCGGTCGAGCATTCCCCGAAGAATCCGTTCGACCTCCCGTGCATCGGACTCCGCCCTCGGTCGGGCTCGCTGCGAGAGCTCGGTGATGCCGGGTTCGACGAGGAGCTTCTCCAGCCTCTGAAGGTTCTCGGGGGCGCCCGCAGCCACGGAGAGAACCTCACGCACTCCGTCGGTCGCGAGGCATTCGGCAAGGGACGGTTCGTTGCCCCCATCGTGCCGTGCCGACAGCGCAGCCAGGTGCAACGCCTGACGTGCCAGCAGGAGCGTGGTCGCAATGTCGGCTCGTCGCGGAAAGGGATCCGAGGACGACAACACCCGGTGAATGTGCTTGTGCAGTATCCTGGCCTGCCGGGTCAGAGCCGCCGCGGGCGACTCGGCTTCCCGCCGAATGCTGACCGCTCGGCTTCGGCACGTGAGCCATTCCACGACTTCCGTCGTCGTCATCCCGGGAACCTCGTCTGATGTCTCGACATCAAGGTGCCGGACCATAGACGTGAAGGCATGGACTTGCAAGGCAAGCACGACGGCACGCGCCGTCGCGCGCGTGTGCCTCCGCAGCCAACCTTGCGGACCATTCCATTTCCCACGACCGTGTTCGGCCCCCCCACACTCTCTGCCGTCAGCCGCCGCACGCTCCGTGCAGTTCTTCGACACGGCCAGGTCCACCAGCCAGCTTGCGATGATCGGAGCGAAGACCTCCGCCTTCTTCTCGTATCCGCGTCTCAGCTTCCGATGCGCAGTGTCGGCCCTGAGGAGACACTCAAGCGCACCCTCGCCCTTCGGACCGATGGCCTGCCCGGTGACCGTCGCCCAGGCGTAGGTGCCACTCGGATGGAGGCGAAGCGACCCCGGATTGCCTCGTCCCGCCAGGGCGCGCTCCTCGCGGCCGACGTGTCATAGCGGAGGGGGCAGCATCGCTTGCGGGCGACGCACCAGTCACCCCACCGTCACGCCCTCCGGGAGGGGCACACCCCACGGGCGGATGCGTTGCCCGATTGTCGGAGGCGCGGCCTCCGCCTTCCTTCGTGCTCAGGGCCAGAGTTGAACTGGCGACACGCGGATTTTCAGTCCGCTGCTCTACCAACTGAGCTACCTGAGCGTTGCCTGCGTCGACTTCTCGCCCGCAACAGGCCGCGCACATTGGGCCAATCTCGACGAGCTGTCAACCCTTTCGATCACCCTTTTCGGGGAGGCTTGCGATCGCCGCGCGCGAGCCACCACGCTGCCCCCAACGCGATCAGCACCATCACCCCGTACGCCATCCCACGACGTCGCGTCCCCCTCGCACGCTGCGGCAGTTG
>JAKLDZ010000036.1 GCA_022703255.1 Myxococcota bacterium
TGCCCTGCGGAACAGTTCACTGTGGCGAGCGATGGGAGCATTGCTCCGGCAACACCGCTTGCAGGTCGCGGCGTTCGGGAAGCGGCATCCCCCTTGGGAATTTCGTGATGCGCATTCCGCTCCGATCGATGTAATCTATGGAGATGAAGCGTTTGCCTTGGAGCCGGCTTCGGCCTGAGCACGTCGGCACGGCGTCGCTCATCGCGAGCGTGGGGCTTGCGGTCGCTTGCATCATCTCCCCCTGGACGAGCAGCAGGGTCTGGGACACCTGCTTTGGTCACGACGTCTTCATCCCTCTCGACGCAGCGCACAGGATGCTGCACGGACAGATCCCTCACCGCGATTTCTACAGCTATGTCGGGCCAGCGGAAAGCTGGATCGTTGCCAAGCTCCTCGGTCGCTACGGTGTGGGGGCCTTGGTGCGCATGCCATCGCTCGTCGCGCTCGCGGTACTCCTCGGCGTGCTCGTCGTCGCGTGGGGGCGGACGAGTCGTGGCCTGTTGGGCGGGTTGCTTCTGACGTTGGTGGTCACAGCGACCGGCGCCCATCAATTAAGCTTCTCGTTCCACGAGATCAGCCAATCCGCCTACTACAACCGCATGGGCTTCGCCTTGCTCGGGATTGTCGTGCTCGAGCGCTGCTTGGTGCCGAAGACCGCATGGGCAGGGCGCTCGCGGATTCGCTGGCTCGCGGCCTTCGTAACGGGGGGCGTGGTCGTCACGCTTTTCTTCGTGAAGTTCACGTTCGGGCTCGCCGCGCTCGTGTTCGCGATCGCGAGCACAACGTGGCTGAATCCCTCAGCTCGCGCATTTCCGGCGATGGGGGCTGGAGCTCTGGTACTCACGGTCGCATGGGGAAGTACCATCGGCTACCGATTCGACGCGCTGCTCCGCGACTACGCCCAGGTTCTTCTGGCACGCAAGACGTTCGTCACGTTCGAGATCGGCTTCTTTCAGGACATGTTCCTTCACCCATCTCCCAGGATTCCGCTCGGAAGGGTTTTCGAGACGATCCGCAACGACGCCTGGCCGGCTGCGTGCCTCCTTGGTACCGGTGCGCTCGTGGCCCGCTTCCCGGCTAGGGGCGAGGGGCGCCGGGAGGTGTGGGCGTTCGTCTTGCTGGGAATCGTCACGTCCTTCGGCCTGGTGTTCACTGGCTGGCAATTCGGAGAGTCTCCGCTGCTGGCTGTCTTCTGCGCGGTGTTGACGGATAGACTCGAATGGAGCGCAAGTGGTGGAACGCCACGCCGGTGGGGAACCGCTTTGACGGGCTGCGCCATGATGGCGTTCATCGTGCCGCAACTGCTCTCCATCGCGTACGTCCGCACGTGGCAGGTTCAGTCTCGCCAACCTGACACGTTCCCCGGCATCACCGCCGCTCGGGGGCTCGTGATCGACGGCTCTGCGAGCGCCTGCAAGCCGGAAGAGTACGGCGCGAGGCTCATGGAGGCGCTCCCCATTCTGCGGCGGGTCCCGGATCCCCGCGTGGTCACGCTCGATTTTTCGAACCCATTTCCATTCCTCTTGGGGGCAAAGCCCGTCGCCGGCGGTGGAGTCTGTTTCCACTACGATTCTACGTTCAACGATGCCTCCACCCTGAGCCCCGAGCGCATGTTCGGCGACGCCAACGTTGTCGTCATTCCCTCCTGTGCGGAAGACCCGGCCTCCGTTTCCGCACTCGTCGCCGAGTACCAGCCCTACTTGCAGGCGCATGGGTTCGTTCCCGTCGCGCGGACGTCATCGTTCTTCTTCTTCTCGCGCGAGAAGCTGACCGAAGGCCCCTGAGGGCTGCGAACGAACCGGGCTCGCAAGGACGCGGCGGTGGATAGGAAGCGCGGGCCCTCGTAGGCGGCCAGGGCGCCTCCCACCGCGTAGGTGAGCCCCAGACGGTCGAGCACCGCAGTCACGGAGAGAGTGACGGCGATCGGCTCCGCCAGCGTCATCGTCCACGCTCGTTCGGATCCCAGTGGAACGCCTTGATCATGGTGTCGCGGTCGAGAGCGTTAGTCCACGCATCGCTATGTGCCTTGCGTACTGCCAGGTCACGAACCTGCACGCCGTCGATCCTGCGCACTGCGAGCTGGCTTTCCAAGCGTTTTCGCCCTGCCGCCCCGATCCGCGGGCACACCTCGGCGCCGCGTCACGCGTCGTTGCGCGCACGCCGGTCCCCTATCACGCCAACGTCATCGTCGGGTCAGCCGTCAGGCGCGGGGGGATCCACGCAGTCCCAGTCGCGCGGCGGCGCGCGCTCGACAGGGTCTGGCGGCTCGGGGTCGACGCCTACGACCCAATCGGGTAGGGGCTCGCCCGTAACGTCGATGCCCACGGTATCGGGGTGCGTCGGCTCCGCCGGTACCGGCGGGAGCGCCAGGTGCCGGAGGATTCGGTCGATCACATCCTGCCGCCGGATGACCGCGATGGGCTCCAAGCGAGCATGGCACCCGGGGCAATCGAGCACATCTTCATCGAAGCAGTGCCGCAAAAGCTCCGCCCAGGGCACGTAGGACGTGTTGGGACGCCACGACGGCTTGTCCGACGTCGCTGCAGCTGGCTGGGGCGAGCCTCGCAGCAGCGACGGGTCGCCGGTGGACTCGCGCGGCTTGTCGGTCTTGGCTGGAGGCTTCGAGGTCTTGGCGGCGACCATGTGCGAGCAGCCGGCGTCGTCAGGCACGCTGGCGGGCACGATGTGCTTGCGCCACGGCGCGCCCGGAGCCAGCACGCCGTGGTAGCGCCACAGCGGGAAACGGGGCGGCGGCACGATCGCGGCCAGCCTGGCCACGAATTCCATCGGCTGCATCACCCGATGTGTCTTGCCGCGGGTCGGGTACTTGCAGAGATACGCGATCGAGCCGTCCTTCAGGATGCTCAACCGCTCGTTGGCGATCGCGGGCCGCAGGCAGTAGCGCACCAGCTGCTTGCGCCCCTTCCGATCGAGCGCGCCAAAGTGCACGCCGGCCTCGGCTGCCAACGGGCTCTTGCTCCGACGCACGGGGCGCGGCTGCTGATCGGGGAACAGCTCCTGCTGCGAGCGGCCGAGGGCATCGAGGCGCTCGAATCGGCCGCGGCCGTGTCCGACGTTCTGACATGCATCGAGCCCCCTGCAAGCCGCTTCGCTGGCGCGGCACTGGACGTCCCGGCAATCCGCGTACCCGTCGCCGTCGTCGTCAATGCCATCGGTGCATGACGTCTCCGTGGTAGCCGACGGCTTGGGGGTGGGTGCGAGGCCTGCGTTGCTCCGCCGTAGGCGGTCGCTGAGGCTGCGATGCCCACAGCGGCCGACATGCCGATGAGGTGCTCAAGAATCGACCTCGCCTGGGACGGAGTGATTGCCATGCACCGTGGCATAGGCGACCCCGACGCGAGAGAGTGCCCAAATGTGACGCTGGATGAACCGGCGATCCCGCGCTGCTGCTGATTGCATCGGTCGAAGGCCCCCCTCGGACTCACCCCTGCGCCAAGCCGCTTCCCACCTCGCGACAGCAGGTTGGTCCGCGCCGCCGCGCCGTCTTCGCGCTGACCGCGGCAACGCGTGGATTCGCAAGCTCGTCGACTACGGTTCGACGACTCACAAAAAGCGGGTTGGTCGTGGGTGTCACCACCGACGAGCCGTTGACCCACTTCCACCGAAATCACCGATGACCCGCCTTTCTCCCTCCCGAACCCGTCTGCCTCGCTCGCCATCCGGTCGCGTCGGCTCCTGTCCGGGCTGAGGGCCGGAGCCCTGCATCGCCGACCGCTCAGGGCTCGATGCCGCTCGTGTCCAGGTCGTCCGCGGGGTGTGGCCCCTTGCGGTCCGGATCCAATCCGCGCTCCCACACGCGAAGGAACGTCTCCGCGGAGCTCTCGAGGGGCGAAGTGTCGAGTCCGAAAGACTTGAGCTCCGCGATCACGTCGGGCTCGATGCCGATATGGCCGAAGCCCGCGGTGTCGAGCAACGTGCCGGAGGGGCTTGCCTGCACGGCCTGCTGCGCGGCGATTCTCTTCGAATCGCCCGAAGCCCCGCAGGTTTCCTTCTCGCCGCCGAACCGGGGACGCAGTTGGGCGATGTATCCGTTGAAGTCGCTGGCGAGCGCGATGGGCACCTTCAACCCCTTGGTGCCGTAGGCGAAGGCCTGCGCGAGGGAGCGGGTCGATCCATCGCAGTCGTTCGCCACGCCGGACTTCGAGTACGTCTTGACCTGCTCCGCACCCGTTCGCAGACCGAACATTCCGCCGGTCTCCCGGATCATCTTCACGGCCCAGTCCGGCGTGGTCTTCTCCTCGGTCTGCTTGTCGTCGAGCATGATCGAGCGGAAGTGCCCGTGCGAGAGTACCAGCGGGTAGAAGTCGCGCGACGATGCGAGCTCATAGGACCGCTTCACCCCCCGCTCCGACACGTGGGAGATGTCGATGATCATCCCCATGTCCATCATGGCATGGAGCAGAGCCTCCCCCTCGACCGTCAGGCCCTTGGTGTTCTTCCCCTCGTCATCGAGATCGAAGCCCGTGTCCCGATCGAGGAGCTGGAAGACCTTGAAGATCCAGTGATGCGGCGCCGCGCCGCAGAAGCGGTTGTCGAGCTGGTGCACGAGCTGGATCGAGCGCACACCGCGCTCGTGGTAGGCCTTCAGTTGGGCGAGCCAGTCGCCCTCCGGGAACAGATCGCTGACCTCGATGGCCAGCACCATCGCGAGCTTGCCCTCGCCGATGATGCGACGCGCGTCCTGCGGGCTCAGCGCGATCTCGACCCAGTCGCGCGCCTGGTCGAACTCCCACGCAGCGTCGAGCTGCACGTCCACCGCTTCCATGTCGTCGCACGTGCGCCCGGGATCGCGGTTGGCCTCGGGCATGATCTCGCACAAGGGCTTGAAGTTCACCGCCGACATCAGCATGAGGTTCAGTCCGCGATCGTGCGCCGCTCGAAGATGGCCCTCCCAGACCTGCTGGTGGGCAATCGTGTCCCAACGCGGCCAACCGTCGTACTCCGGATACCCATGCGTCTTGTTGAAGTGCCAGCCCGTGTCGCCGGATGTCCCCGGGGCCTGCGCGAGAAACTCGTTGAGCACGCTGAGCGAGGTCCGCGCGTGATCGCCCCCGAGGACGTCGCCGCCGCTGCACGCACCCATCGCGACCGCCTCCTCGCCCTTGTGCGATCCGTGGAACCACGCGCCCGCGTAGGCGTACTCGGCAAGATGGTGCACGTGGATGTCGGCAAACCCCGGCACCGGGCCCGGTTCCGAAGCCTCGATCGGTTCGGCGGCGTCCGATGCTCCATCGGCTGCTTCCCCGGAAGCGTCGGTCGCGATCGCGTCGGGGTGGGAGACGTCTCCCGCGTCTCCCGCGTCGCCAGCGGCCGGGTCATCCGGAATCGACGAGGTAGTCGGCGACGAAGAGCAGCCAACGAGCAAGGCCGCGAGCCAGGGCAGCAGACAGCGGAAGACGTGCATCGATTCACTCCACCCCCGCCCATCGGCGATCTTCACGGGCAACGGCGATTTCAGGCAACTGATTTCTTCCACCGTCGAGTAGATGCGGTCTCACTCGCGCCGCCGTGTCACCAGTGTCACCAGTTCGTTCCGTCCCTCGCCTACGCGACCGGTGTCCGTCGGCTCTGCGCCCTCCGCCGGGGTGACCCCATGGAAAGGACAGCTGTGGTCCTCGCGCCGTGCGGATTGGCAAACATCCACTTCGTTCCACTGATGCGCTGATTGGAAATGACCATCGCGTCCCCGGGTGGGTTTCGGAGCCGGAGTCAGCTTGCGGGAGATGGAGCCGCACGTTCCGCTGCCGCGCGCGTTGCGCGGAGAGGACGGCCTTGATAGCGTCCGTTCCCGAGGGGCCATGGGAACCTGGGGACCTGGACTGTACGACAACGACACCGCCTCGGACATGCGACCTGCCATTGCCGCCGTCGCGCGCCTACCGCTCTCGGCGCAGGAGGTCGTGGACCTGTTCGTGGCGCGCCACCGGGACGTCGCCGAGAACCCGGCCGACGATGACCACGTCGCGTTCTGGCTCGTGCTCGCGGACCAGTTGCACCGGCGGGGGCTCGACGCTGCGGAGGTCTTCGAGCGGGCCAGGGATCTGGCGAAATCGGGTGCAGACGACCGGGTGATGGCCTCCGTCGGGATGAGCGCTGCCGACCGGAATAAGAGGGAGCAGCACCTGCGCGAGCTTGTGGATCGTCTCGCGGAGCCCGTGACGCCGAAGAAGCGAAAGACGCTGTCAGCGCCGCAGCGCCTGGTCATGGTGCAGGGCCAGGTCGGTGTGGCCGAGGTGAATCGGACGGGGGAGCTGCGCAACCCGTACATGCGCGAAGGGCGGGTCCGGTTCGAGCCCGCCGGCTACACCCTGTTCGCCGTGGTGGCGACCGAGCACGTCTTCGGGTTCCTCGCCGCCTACGCCGTCGTGGTTCTGCGCGGTGCCGTGCCTCTGGCGGCCAGACCGGATCTCGAGACGGCCCTGTCGCTCGGTCCGTGGGGATTCGAGCTCCCGGCTACGTGCTCATCCGCGCACGCGCGCAAGATGCGACTCGAGACGATCGGAACGGTGCCCATCGCGAGCGATCTGGTGACGGCCCGTGCGTCGCCGTTGCTGAAGGAGATGGAGGAGTTCGCCGTGCAGGACGTGTCGATCGCGAACCGTCTGCGGGTCACTCCACCGCGGAAGAAGGACATCCCCCTTTCCTCCCTGCGAGAGCTGATCCGATAGCGCCGCGTCCCGTGACAGACGGCGCTTGGGCCGATCCCTCTGGGAATTGGGACCGCAGCAGCGTGCGCTTCCCTTCCTCCTGCACCGCGCTAGGGTTGCCCGACGATGTGTTCGAGCTGGCGGCCCCACGGTTCTTCGGATCGAGCGATGGCGACTTCGCGATCTGCCCGCGTGATGCCTCTGTGCGCGGTCGTGCTCGTCGCGTTGTGCGGCGCACCTGCGGCATCGGCCCAGGTCAACGTCGAGCGGCTGCGCATGGGGTTGCCCCGAGATGGCGACGCCGGCAGCGTCGAAGCATCCTTCACCGGCCGCACCGGAAGCACGGAGGGAATCACGGCCGGCGCCATGGCCCAGTTGCAGATGGTACGCGGCCCGCGTTGGTTCTTCGCGCACGCCTCCGGAGACTACACGCGCTGGGGCGGCAACACATCGATCAACCGCAACTTCGTCCATCTTCGCTACTTGCATCGCGCCCATCCGAGGGTCGCTCCAGAGCTGTTCGTGCAAGAGCAGACCGACCGCGTCCGGCTGCTGCGGCTCAGGGAGGTCTTCGGCGCAGGTCCGCGTTTCGTGGTGATCGGGTCTGACGACTTCCAGCTCAGCGCGGGGTCCGCGTGGATGCTGGAGCACGAGGTGATTCGCGTGGAGCCCGGCGCTCCCGACGATGCGGTGACGCTGTCCCAGCGCTGGAGCAACTACGTGTCCGCGGTCTGGATCGAGGACACGAAGCTGTCGTTCTCCAACGTGCTCTACGTACAACCCCGATGGGATCGGTTCAGCGACTTCCGGATCCTGTTCGACTCTTCGGTCGTCGCGGACCTCGGCAAGGTGCTCGCCACTCGCGTCGGTGTCTCGGTTCGCATCGACAGCGCTCCGCCGACGGGCGTGCCGCGGCTCGACACGGAGCTGAAGAGCTCGTTGGTGGTGAAGTTCTGAGAGCGTGGGGCCACCGACGGGGCGCTGGGGCGCGTGCCACTCCCGGCGATCGTGCGCGAGCCCCCAGCGCTGCGCGCCTTCACACGCGGAGCGTTTGTCCGCAACGGAGGCGAACCTCCCGGGAGGACGTCCGAAATCCGATCGCGATCCGCAAGCGTGCCTCACCAGTTCGGGGGACGACGTACGAGTGGGAGTCCGTAGAGTCCCGGCGGCGGAGCGTCGCTCGGCTCGGGGGGGCGCAAGCGTTGGACGATGGGGGGCCGGGGCTCGCGGTTTCGAATGGCGAAGGACTCCGGAGCCAGAACATGCACCATCTTGATCCGCCCTCGCGCTCGATGACCAGCAGCAGCCGCACATCGCGTTCGGGAACGCCGCGCTGGACGAAGCGCTTTGGTATTCCGTTCGGACGGCTGTCGGTGTCTGGCCCCTTCCCGGAGCTCCGGACTCACCCGCGAAGAAGCATCAGTCGCGAGGTCGCAACCCGAATCCGCGCCGTCGTTCCCCAGCCGAAGTCCACTCGATCTTCCTCGATGCCGTCGCCGAACACCACGCCCCGATCGTTCATCTCCGAGGTCACGCTCAGCTCCTCTCCGTCCCCGATCGTTCCATCGGTGAGCTCCGTGGACGTTGCCCGGCTGGGAAACGCTTCGCGCACGAAGAACGCAAGCCTCCGATCGCTGGGCTTCGGCAGCACGACGTCGGTCACCCTGCGCAGGTGGATCGAGCGGGCCCAGCCCGTGGCACCGGTCCCGGTGGACACGATGAGTCCCGATGACGAGTGCCGCTCTTCGGCCCCCTGCCACGCAATCCGATAGCGCGCGGACTGGTGCGTCTGATGCCCCACGAAGAGCTCGTTGAGCGCCACGATGCGCTGCCCGTCGTCGAGTTGCGCCTCCACCATCGTGCGCGCTTCGACCTCGGCCGAAGGCGCTCGCGCCGCCGCGAGAAGCTGGCCGATGCGCGAGGGCGGATGCGGCACCAGGACTCCATCGTAGCGGTCGGGCTCAGGGTTCAGCCCCACCACGCGCTGCTCGTCCAGGTACTTCGCCACATTGGCCACCAGGCCGTCCTGGCCTATCGCGACGATGATGTCGTCGGGCTCGAAGACGAACCGATCGAGGTCGGCGCGATCGAGGCGGGTGTGTCTCCATTCGAGTGGAATGGCGGCGAGGGCCAGGTGCAGGGCGACCTCGAATCTCGAGTGTCTGCGCTCCAGCTCCTCGAGCTTCTGCCCGCGGCTCTCGAGGAAGAACCGGGCCTGTCCGCGCGTCCCGTGGCGATGCACGAGCAGCTCGAGATCGGTCCTGCGGGTGACGATGACCACGCGGGGAACGGAAGCGCCGGGGCGGCTCACCGGGATTCCCCCCTTTCGAGGTGGTGGGTGCCGGCACGCACCAGTTGGGTGAGCATGGGCCCCAACAGCTCGGGCGTGACGTTGAGGTTCTCGATGCGCTCGAGCTTGCCCGCGAGCTGTTGAGCGGCGAGGCCGAGCAGCGCGCTCGACGGCATGGTCCGGTAGATCTCCATGCGGGCCTTTTCGCCTTCGACGCGCGCCTCGTCGACCAGACGTGTGCTCTCTGCCTGTGCAGCGGCCTCGATCCGGGTCCGCTCGGCCTTGCCCTGGACCTCGATGCCGAGGGCTTGGGCCTGCTCGGTGGCGCGACGCTGATCGTTCTGGCCCCGCTGCCGGATGAGCACTTCCTCCCTGCGCGCGAGCTCGATCTTGTTCTGCAGCTCGTTCTCCTGGATCGCGCGCTCCTTCTCCACGGCCAGGGCGCGGCGCGCGAAGGTGGCCTCGTCGGCCTCCTGCTGGATCCGCTCCCGCATCGGCATCTCGATGGCCTTCTCCAGGTCCGCCGTGGGCTTCACCGACGACACGCGGACCGAGGCGATCTCGATGCCCATGGTCGCGAGTCCCTCCTCGGCTGCGAAGCCGTCGAGGATCCGGGCGCGAATCCGCTCGTGGCCGTGGGCGAGAATCTCCCGTATCGGCGTCTGCGCCAGAAAGGCCCAGGCAAACTGCTGCGCAAGCTGGGTCAGCATCACCGAGAGCTGCTCGAGCGGCTGCTTGAGATAAGCGCCCGTGCGCAGATCCACGCTGAAGTCAATCCGCTGGGCGAGCGTGCGCGGGTCGGTCACGCGGTAGGTGATCACGCCCTGCGCAGTCGCATCCTGGTAATCCGACGACCTGCCGTGGAACAGATAGGCCAGGTCGCGATCGTCCCCGGGCACCTCCGCGATGCTCGTGGAGAGCGGCAGGAACCAGAACGCGAGGCCGCGTCCCTCGCGTCGCAGGGCTCCCCTCCTGTATTCGAGTCCATAGGCGCTCGACTCTCCGCGGAAGTGACGAATGAATCCGTAGCTCCTGATCTCCGCCATGGTCCTTCTCCTTTGCGGGGCGCACCTCTCCCGTCCGGCGTCTTCGCCGTGGCCAGAGCGCACGCCGAGCCCTCGCCGCCCGATGGGCGGCCGCCAACGACCTCGACTCGATCACACGGCGGAGCGCTTGACGAACCGATACAGCTCCGCCGGTCGGTGTTCCACGTCTACCTGCCTGTCCCCCGTCGCCTCCAGCAGCCCGGAGGCGAGCATCTTTCGACGGAACGAATCCTTGTTCAACGCCTTCCCGCACACCGTCTCGTGCACGTCCTGAAGTTGCCTCAGCGTGAATGTCGAAGGCAGCAACTGGAAGCCCACGGGCGTGTAGTCGAGCTTCCCGCGGATGCGCTTGACCGCCATCCCCAGGATGTCCGCGTGGTCAAAGGCGAGCGGCACGCGGGAGCCGTTGAGGGCGACGAGCTGCACGGGGCCGCCCGTTTCCCCTTCCCAGGGAACGACGATGCGGGCGGACATCACGGAGCCGGCGGTGTCCGCGGGCGAGGGAAAGCGATCGCAGTCGACCAGCGCGTAGTAGGCCACGGAGATCACACGCGTGCGGGGATCCCGCGACGGGTCGCCGAACGAGTAGAGTTGCTCGACGAAGACCCGATCGAGCCCGGCCTTGGCGGCGAGCACGCGGTCGGCCGCGGCGTGCAGCGATTCATCGGGACGCACGAATCCGCCGGGCAGGGCCCACTTGCCCTGGAAGGGATGCTCGTGGCGCTTGACCACGGCGGTGAAGAGGTGCCCCTCGAACGCGCTGAGCAGGGCGACATCGACGCACACCGACAGGCGCTCATAGGCGGAAGGGTCGTAGGCCTCGAGGAAAGCGGCCTCGTCTCCGGTGGTCGCGGCGGCGCGGGAGCGACGGCATGCAGGCGTGCGGGCCGGCGTTCTGGCGGGGCCTTGGCGGGGTGGAGAGGCGGGCTTGCGCGGCATGGGACACCTTCGATGCTCCTAGCATATATGCACAGCGCATCGAAGTCAAGTGCCCTCGAGGGAGAGCGATCTCAGCGTCGCCGCGCTCCCGCTTGCGCTCCGGAGCGCGGAAGGCTGGACTGGTGTGCAATCGGTGGGCAGACGGGACGTCCCTACTTCCGGTCCTCGAGCGCGCTGTCGAGCGACAACGTCGGATCCCCGAAGTAGACGAGCATCATCCTGCCCGCATAGGACTCCGAGTTGCCGTCGATCCCGAGCTTCTCCATCGCCTCGGAGAACGCAACGGCAGGAAGAGCGCCGCCGAGCATGGCATCCACCACCAGCGCCCCGGCGTTCGTCGCCGAGAACCTGCTCATGTCGAGGGGGGCCGAAAGATCCTCGTACATCGTGCCGTCTCCCGGCGTCACGCCCGTGGACCCGATCATGCCCACCGCGCCGCCGTTGAGGAGAAGTGCCTGGGCGAGGTCATAGGGGATGTCCGCGCTGCCCACCTCGCAGCTCGACGCGATCACGAATCCAGGACGCGTCCCGTTCAACCGCTCCGTGGCCTGGGAAGTGATGAACAGCGGCTGCGCGAGCTCGTCGTCATCGGCGCCGCCGTTGTGGTTTGCGTCGTTCATCCACACGACGCGCCCCACCTCCCGCGAGAGGCCGTGGCCGTGCCAGAACACGATCCCCTGGCCCTGGTTCCAGGAGGTGATCAGCGAATCCTCGGTGAGCGGCCGATCCGACGGGAAGGCGCTGGGCTCGATTCCCGCCGTTTCGTACATGCGGGTGACGTCGACATCGGAGTGCTTCGCCAGGACGTTCGCGGCGATCCACTCGGCGTTGGCCGCCCCGTCCACGGTGCGGGGCACGGTGGAGCTCTCCATGCGCTGGCCTTTGAAGTAGTAGTAGGCAGCGGGAAGCAGAACCTTTCGCCTCCAGGCCGTCTCAGCGCGTTTCTCGCTCATGTAGGCGAGCGCGTGGTCCAGGATCCGATCCGCTTCCGCGGGATCCCCGAAGAACACCGGCATCCTCCCCACGACGAGCTCCGCGTGGAAGTCGATCCCCGTCGGGCCGTCGTCGCGCCCGTGCTCCCCGTATTGCCCGTTGCCGTCGAGATCCCAGTTGCCCGTGAGGTCGCCGTACATCAAGTCCGTGTCGCAGCTGCGACAATCGACTGCGAAGTACCCTCCGCACGAGTCCGCGGCCATCGCGTGACGGGGCCATACCCGCATCATCGGCACGTCGCCGTAGTCGGGGTGCCCGTCGCCAATCAGCAGCAGGAAGCGGTAGTCCGCCGACACCTGCTGAAGAAACGACCGGATGCGCAGCGCTCGCGCAAAACCTCGCTCGTCGGGGCCTCCGAAGTCCGTCTCGGTGGCCACCCTCACGCGGAAGTTGCGCAGCTTCTTCTCCTGGACGAAGCGCTCGAGACTCCGGGAGCCCCCACGGATCTGCTCCGTCGTCACGATCAAGAGCCCGTCCCCCGTCGGATTCGGACCGCCCGCGTCGGTCTCTTCATCACTGCCGGAGCACGCGCACAGGGCCCAGGCGATTGCCATCCACCAGCCAGCGCGACGCATCATGTCAGCCTCCGTCTCCCGGAGCGGGGAAGTCGTTGCAGTCGACCGCGACGTTGTCGTGCGTGCACGAGCACCCGGCGCCCGCACCCGAAGCCCCGGTCTTCTCGGGATCCTGTGTGAGCACCACGTTGCCCGCGATCTCGAGCTGCTCGCCCACAGCGAAGCTCTCGTTGGCGCCGTGGCACAACCACACGGAAGCGTTCGTCTCCTCGTTGACGGCACGCGGGCAGATCTTCTGCCAGGTGTCGCCCGGATTGTCGATCTGCTCCACGGCGTAGACGTTGACCCCGAAGATGTGTTGCACGTCCAGGGAGAACCCGTTCTGCCCGGAGGTCTTCGCGGCCATGAGGCCGTCCACGAGGAAGTTCGCGATGAGCGCGTTGTACGTGTACCGGGTCTGCGTCTGGAGCTGCACTCCCCCGAGGGACGTGATCGACACCATGTCCTTGCCCGCGAATGACCCCGAAGCGACCTTCGATCGATAGGCGTAGGAGGAGTACTCGAGCCCAACCGGCTGGTCGTCGAGCGCGACGTCGAACAGCCCGGTACCGTTCTCCATGGTCCCGCCGGTGCTGTTGATCTTCCCCTTGAAGCGGAACACGGACCGGGACGGCCCGGGCGAGTCGAGGAAGTCCTGGGGCAGCTCGCAGGACAGGGATGCGGGGTCCTCGTGAATCTGATTCTGCCAGTCCGCGCAGGGGATGCGCTGGCCGTTGCGGGTGCAGGAGCAGAACATCCCCTCGTGCGCCTCGAGGGAATCCTCCAGAGCCGCGGACAACGAAACGTAGTCCGTGCGGAGTCCGATGTTCGCCGTCGCTAGCACCGTCTCTCCAGGAGAAAACGACTCGTTGGATCGCGCGTCGACCACCAGCTCCGAAGCGGGAAGGTCGTCGTCGCTGAAGCCGCGATAGCAGTCGCGTACGAATGTGACGTGATCCGAACGATAGTAGCCCGAATACCTGCGGAGGTTCGCGCGCAGGCCGTCCGCCGGGTGTATCGCGCCGTCTCCTCGTCCGGCGAGCGCCGCGAGGGCCTCGCGGGGAACGTAGACCTGGGCCATGTCGGCGTGCACCTCGGCCCCGGACACGCTCTGCTCGCGATACGCCTGCAGCACCAGGAACTCCTGGCCGCGCTTCTCCTCCACCGGGTAGTCGTCGGGGTAGCGGTAGATGTACGCGATCGGGTCGTCCGTCATCCAGGTCGTCTGACCATCGGCGATGGCGAGGAACGTCGCCTTCCCGTAGGTCGCGTGGGTGGTCTCCGACGCGTTCTCGGGGGTGTTGACGAGGCCCTTGAAGTCGAGCAGGAGCGCCGACGGGGCGACGGGGTCTCGCTCGTCGAGGGCCGGGGCGCCGCCGTCCGGTGGGGCTGCGTCGGGGAGCGGGGCAGGGCAGGGGACGTCGCCATCGGTGGTGCACGAAGCCGCGCCGACGGCCACGAGGATCGAGGCGAGCAGGCAAGCGTGCTGGGTACGGCCGGGGATCATGTGGTCAGGGTAGCGCATCGCGGCGCCGGGGGAGCGAGTTTCCATGCGGGGTCCGGGGCGGCGTTCGCGGAGCCGACGACTGCGGCTCTGAATGAATGGCGACGAGGAGTGGCAGGTATCACGAAGAGGGGTTGGGCTTCTTCGCGGGCGCGAGAGGCGCGTGCAATCCCGCAGCGTCGCCCATCGTCAGAGTCTGCTGGTGTCGCGGTGATCCAGCCACGCTCGTCCGGACAAAGCGATTGACAACCTCGCGCCGACACCCCGATGATTCGGCATCCATGCGCTTCACTCCGTCTTGCTTCTCGCCTCCAGTCCCGTGCCGCTTCCGACCTCGCCCCGCCCCGGGAGCGGTTCGATGTCTCGCCTGGGTCGCTGCCGCTGCATCGATGTCGCTCGCTTCCGCAGCGCAGGCCCAGACTGCGTTTCACGGCCAGGAGATCTTCGACCTGTCGCGACGTTCGATCGATCTGGCCGAATCGCAGCTCCGGCTGCACCAGGCGAACGAGCGATTCGGGACGATGTACTCCCACGTGGCGATCACGAGCCGTTGGGCGCCCGGTGAGTTCGTGATGTCCGACGGAACGCGTCTTGGCGGCAATCTGGCCCGCAATCAGATCCTGCTGGGCGGGGGGGGGGGGGACACGGAGGAGGGGCTGTTCTTCCTCGGGCTGCAGCTCGATCAGGTCGCTGGAGTGGGGAGCCCCGGGCAGGGCGAGGACACCGCCGAGAACAGCAAGCTGTTCCGCCCCGGCGGCGTGTCGCAGTTCATGAGCTATCTGGGCGGCTCCTTCCACGGCGTCCAGGCCTCTGCCGGGATGCTGCGCAACGAGATGTCGATTTCCGACCTCGAGGTCAACGGATACGGCACTTTTGGGCGCGCCGGCAGCGTCCGCCCCGGCGCCCCCGCAGACCTGCAGACCGCGGACTACAATCCCCCGGACTCCCTTCTGTTCACCCTCTACGACAACCACACCGGAGCCTTCCTTTCGCTTGCGTACGGCTCCCAGGAGGAGCGGACGGCCACCGAGTGGATGGGGCAGACATCCTATCGTTTCGAGCACAAGTCGATGGGGATCCAGAACGTCCGCTTCAATCTGCAGCCCTTGCAGTACTACCTGCCCGAGTGGCTCGGCCTCCCCTTCGCCTCCATCGCGCGCTATGATCGTCCACTGGCGGAGATGGCCTCGCAGATGGACACCGACGCGGCGAAGCGGACGACGGACATCCAGATTGGCGCCGACGACGTGTTGGAGGCTGGGCTGCGCTGGCGCGTGCTGTTGAACAAGGCTGACGACTTCCGCGTGCGGGTTGCGGAGCTGGGGTATGTGGAGGAGTTCCGGGCCAAGCGGTTCGGGGTCCTGTTCGGTGCGCGCGCGATGACGGTGAATCGGGGGACGGGCTACGAGCCCTCGGCGGAGGCGTTTCTCAAAGGGAGCTTCATGCGCGCCAGCGCGGAGGTCGATCGCCGCGCGGTCCCGAGCTGGTTCGGCGCAGCCGTCTCCTACAGCTACAACGCCCCGGAGAGCCAGACCTTCATCGCTCTGCCCAAGGCCCACGTCATCGGCCTCCAGCTCGTCTACGGCCCCACCGAGCTGGCCAGACCCCTGGTCCCGCTCGTGCGCGCCGTCGAGTCCCGCAAGGCCCGCAACCGTTCGTCGGAGGATGACTGATGCACTTCGCCCTTCGCCTTTCCCTGGTTGCCGGCCTGCTCGCCGCGACGGCAACGGGCGCCTGCGCGTCATTGGAATCCTACGACCCGAATCAGGAGGGGGCCGCCGCGTACACCCTCTCTTCGGCGTTGCGTCCCGGCGCGGGATTCCTGTGCTCCGATCTCGAGCTGCACTTCGTCTACTACGGATTCGGCGACGACCTGCATGCAGAGGTGTCTTCCGACCGGCAGACCGACGGCAGCCTGTTCGTGTTCGTGTCCGGGTCCCACACGATCAAGCTGGCGACCAAGGAGGAGAAGACGGCGTACTTCCGTTGCGCCGGTTGGGTCGACGCCGCGGGCCGCTCGCACGGCATCGAGTTGACGGCCGAGTACAACCCCACTGTCGTCGTTGCCCCCAGGGTTCTCTCGTTCGTGAACGGGACCCTGGTCGCCGACCCTGTCGGCGGCGCCGACGGTACCAAAGGATATTGGTGGCCCGCGGGTGCCCCTGCCGTGAACGAGATCGACATCTCCTCTCTTCAGGGCAGCGTCGGCCTGCGCGCCGACCGCTCGGGCCTGGTGACCGTCGCCTACGGACCGGGCGACTCGCAGGTGTCTTTCCGGTCGTGGCGCGTGGACGCGACACCGGCGCTGGTTGTCGACGGCGCCGACGTGCCCTTCACACCCCCGGAGGGGTCGATCATCGCGACGGTCCGGTTTGCCGACGAGGTCGTCCCCGGGGTGTTCGCGCTGGTCTCCGAATCCGCGGGAACCCTTCAGTACTTCCGCACCGATCGCTCCAATGCAGTGTCCGCGGTCGTCCCGGACACCGGCATCATGCGCTACTCCCGCAATCCCGACACCGGACACGTGCAGATCGTGGGGACGACGGTGCACGACTGGGACGTCGACGGCACCGGCACGCTGGTGTCGCCTCCGCTGCCCCCTCTGTCGGAGGGATATGTGCCGTGGACCGTGTCGGCCAACGGCGCAGCGGTGTCGGAGCTCTCCCAGCCCAACAACCTCGCAGAGAACCTTCGAATCCCGTTGAGCTATCAGGTGGCCTTCGTGGAGAACGACGGATTCGTGGGACGCGAGGCGCCGTCCACCCCCTGCGCCAACCGCAACACTTGCAGGGCCATTGGAGAACACTACCTGATCGGTGCGTTGAGATCGGGGCCCCAGCGCTACGGGGTCTACTACTCATGGCCCTGGCTCCAGGAGTTCGTGCGTCCGCTGATCGTCATAGCTCCGCTGCCGTGAGCAGAGTTGGCCGCGCAGGCGCCGCGAGCCGCGTTGCACCCTCGCCTTTCGTTCCGCGAGCACGTATCCTCGGGACGCTCCCTTCGGAGCGCGTTGCCCGGGTGGTGCACGTCGACGACGTCGAATCACCGTGACCCCGTGATTTCGCGTGGGCCGCGAGGAGCGGCCCGCGGCGGACAGGGGCGGGGCGATGGATCTTGACGGTGGTTGGAGGCGCTACGTAGCATGGTCGGCACTATTCCAGAGAGAGTCGTGTGTTGAAGAAGCAGGATGCTCTGTTCCTCGCGGTCGTTGCGGCGTTGTTCGCCCCGTTCTTCCTGTCCGACGCCTGCTATGCCGCGTACGTGCGGGTGAATGCGGAGCGCGGGTTCCTGCTGAGCGCGGTCAAGTTCGGGGTGCTTGCGACGATGGGCGAGGTGATCGCCCTGCGAATCCGGACGGGAAGGTATCACGCGCCGGGGTTCGGCATCGTGCCGCGGGCGATCGTGTGGGCGCTGTTGGGAGTAGCCATCAAGGGTGCATTCGTGGTCTTCGGCGTGGGGGCTCCCCAACTGCTGCAGACGCTGGGACTGCCTTGCGGACCCGAGGTCATGAAAGGGGGCGTGAGCGTCGCGAAGGTGGCGGGCGCCTTTGCCATCAGCGCTTCCATGAATCTGACGTTTGCGCCGGTGATGATGCTGACCCACAAGGTCACCGACGAGCACATCGCCCGGCGAGGGGGCACGGTCCGGGGGTTGCTGTCGCCCGTCCCGGTGATGGACATCCTGCAGAAGATCGATTGGAAGGTGATGTGGGGATTCGTTCTCAAGAAGACGATTCCACTGTTCTGGATTCCTGCGCACACGGTGACGTTCCTGCTTCCGGCACAGCTCCAGATCCTTTTCGCGGCCCTGCTCGGGGTCGCGCTCGGTGTACTGCTCGCGATCGGATCGCTCCGGTCGCGCGTTCCGCAGGCGCCGAGGGCCCCCGGCGAGGCGAGCTCATAGGCGGGGGCTCTGCCCCGAAACGGCCCACTGGCATGCCCCAAGATCCCCCGCGCGATCCGAGACTCCTGTGCACGACTTGCCTTCGCCCGCGAAGTGCGTGCTATTGCGGCGTGATCGAGCGTGTCGAGACCCGGACGCGCGTACTCATTCTGCAGCACCCGAGGGAACGTCGTGTACCGGTGAACACCGCGCGCATTGCACACCTCGCGCTGCCCAACTCCGAGCTCCGCATCGGGATTGACTTCTCGGCCGACGCGGTGGTCCGCCGCGCACTCGAGGACCCGGCGCGTCCGGCCCGATTGCTGTTTCCCGGGGACGGAGCGATGGCGCCGCGCGACGACGAAGCTGCGACGGGCCCGGTGACCGTGGTGGTCCTCGACGGCACCTGGTCGCAAGCCTCGAAGCTGTTGCAGGCCAATCCGTTCCTGGGGGCTCTGCGGCGCTATGCGATCGCACCCGAAGAGCCGAGCGGGTACCGGATTCGAAGGCAACCGCGCCCCCATTGCCTGTCCACGATCGAGGCGATCGCAGAGGTGCTCGGCGAGCTCGAGGGCGATCGCGGCAGGACGGGCAGGATCCTCGAGCCATTCCGTCGGATGGTGGAAACCCAGCTCGCTTGCGCGGGGGAAGGTGGGGCAGGGCGCAGCCACCCCGTGCACGTAGAGGAGCCGCCGCTGCCCGCGTCGTTGAGAGGTCGTCCCGGGGCGGTGGTGCTCGCGTGCGGCGAGGCCAATGCATGGGCGCGCAACGCCGGGGGGCCTCCTCCGGAGATCATCCACTGGGTCGCGATCCGGCCCGCCACCGGTGCGCGCTTCGAAGCCGTGATCCAACCGAAAGGCCAGCTCGCACCGTCGTGCCCTCACCACCTGGGGCTCGACCCGACGGAGCTCGCGCGCGGTGAGCCGATCGATTCCTTCGCCCAGCGGTGGCGAGCGTTCGTGACGCCCGGGGACATCGTCGTGACGTGGGGTGGATTCGCCTCCGACGTGTTGGAGCGACAAGGCGTCGGGCTGGGCGAGCGGGTGGACCTGCGCATCCCTGCCCTGCGCTACCTGCGGGACCGCGCTGGAGCGCTCGAGGTATGCGCGCGGGAGTTGGCCGCGATCGACGTGTCGTTGGGGAAGGGGAGAGCGGGACGGAGGCTCGGGTGGTTGCGTGGGGTGTACGAGGGACTCGAGGCCCGCGGCCGCGTGTCGGGAGGGAAACCGCACGCGAAGGGGGAGCCGTAGTCAGCGCGCGGCGCTCCACGCCGGCGTTCCCAGCAACGCGATCAAGCGCTCCAGATCGGCCGCGAGAGGCGCTTCGATCGCGATGCGCCCGCCTCGCGGTGCATCGAGCTGGATGCGTCGAGCGTGCAGCGTCAAGCGCTCCATGACCACGTCCTGTCCTGAGCCCCCAAGCTGGTCGGCAAGGAGCCGATCCGAGCGGCCGTAGAGGGGATCGACGAGCAGTGGCGAGCCGACCGATCGCAGGTGGACGCGGATCTGGTGCTGGCGCCCGGTGCGCGGACGGGCCTCGATCCAGCCCACGGCTCCCGCGGGGGTGTTCCACTCGGACAGTGTCGACCAGTCGGTGATCGCGGGCAGGGCTCCCGGCTCGCGCGGCAAGGCCGGGCGCATCTTGCCTTTGCGTGCGGGGTGCAGGGGCGTGTCGATCGTGCCCGATCTTCCCGGGGGGAAACCGCGGGTGAGCGCGACATAGGTCTTGGAGACCCTGCCGTGCTCGAAGGCCATCGAGAGCGTGCGGTGCGCCTCCGCGTCGGTCGCGAAGAGCACGATTCCCGACGTGTCCCGATCGATTCGGTGCACGACCCAGAGCCTGGCGCCGAGCGTCGCTTCGGCCCGACGCCACGTGCAATCCAGCGGGTCGTCGTGGCGTGCGGGAATCACGACCTCGCCCGGCGGCTTGTCGATGGCGATCCAACCGTCGCCCCTGGCAAGGATCACCGGCGAGGCTCCGGTCATCGAGCGATCTCGCCCTGCCAGGCCAACATGCCGCCATCCATGTTGTGGACCTTCGTGTACCCGAGCTCGAGGAGCATCTCCCAGGCCATCTGGCTGCGCGCGCCGGTCCTGCAGACGAGCACGACATCGGCATCGCGCGGGATGTCCGCGAGGCGCGCCCGCAGGTCGCGCAAGGGGATATTGCGCGCGACCGCGACGCGGCCATCGGCGAACTCCTCGGGCTCTCGCACGTCGATGAGGACCAGCTTCTTGCCCTCGTGCAGGGCCTCGTCGACCTCCCCCGGAGACATCGGTGCCGACTCCGGTCCGGCTTCGATGACGGGCCGCGCCGCCGCTGCGCCCTTGGAGCACGCGCCCGTCGAGCCGATCAGTGTCGCCAAGAAGAGCGTCCCGAAGACTCCTGCCAACAGCTTCATCATCGTCCTCACGCGTCCCGCCATCATCGTCGCTCAGCGCCCGTCGGGGTGGTTCGCGAGACACAGCCCCTGGTGCGCACGGCAACGCCTGTGCTCCTCGCACTCGAGCGATCGCTTGCAGTCTTCGTCGGATGCAACGACACAGGCCCCTTCGCGCGCCGTACAACGGCCGAGGTCGGTGCACGCCTCGCTCGCACGGCAGAGGGCATCGTGGGCGGCGGCGAGGGTGCAGTGGCCGTGGCGTGCGACGCAGAACCGGAGCGTTCCGGAGCAGAGCGCGGAGGCTGCGCAGTCGGCGTCGGAGCCCGCGACGCAGCGCCCGTCGATCAGCGTGCACCACCCTTGCTGTGCGCACGCAGGAGCCTTGCGGCAATCTTCGCCGGAGGCCACGCACGCGCCGCCCCTCGCGCTGCACCGCCCCTCCTCGCGGCAGGCTTCGGAGCCGCGGCAGTCGTCGTCGGTGCGCACCTGGCAGCGCGACTTGTCCCCTGCCACCACCGAGCAGAGTCCTTCTTCGCGACACGCCTGCGAAGCCTTGCAGTCCTCTTCGCGAGCGGCCTGACAGTAGCCTTCGAGCGCCGCGCACAGCCCGCGTTCCTTGCACAGCACCGAGGCCCGGCACGCATCCGACGATGCCGCGATGCACTCGTCGTCGCGCGCGGCGCACGCTCCCCACTCCCTGCACACGAAGCTGGGAGCGCAGTCGGCATCGGTCTTCGCCGTACAGCTCCACCAGCCGGACTGGCAGCGTCCCTGCTCCGCGCACTCCTGGGACTGCGAGCACGAGGCAGCGGTCTTGCAGCCGAGCAGGCTCACAGCGGCCAGGAGCAACAGGGAAGCGGCCACGCCTCGCGCGTGCCGGAGAGTGCGCGGGGAGGAGCGACGCTCGTTCACGCGGCGATTATCGCACGGAGAGGCGGTCAGTGCAGCGTGTGCCAGCGTCCCCCGTGCTCGACCTTCACGGGGACGTCGTCGCGGCGGCTGGGGGGAGGGAATCCCGCTGCGGAATCCCGATGCTGAATGGTGACGCGGATCCGCTCGCTCTCCTGCTCGGCGAGCGCCCTTCGGTCTTCCATCGCCTCCTGCCGGGCCCATCGTGCCAGGGTTCGGCGGGAGTCCCTGCGACGTCGCATCCAGGCCAGCCCGACGAGGCCGATGACGGCGACCCAGATCACGCCTCCGCCGAGGAGCACCGGGGCCCAGGAGTAGCGCTTGCGGATCTCTTCGCGCCATTGGAACTCCAGCCTCCGAAGGTCCGCGTCGTAGGCGTCGCTGATCGCTGTGTTGAATCGCTCCCCCCGCGAGAGGCGCTCGATGAACATCTGGAATCGATCGCGATCCTGACGTCGCAGCAGGAAGCGGACGAAGTCGGCGGATTGGGCGTAGGCGACGGCAGCCAGCCGACTGTTTGCGGGGAAGGTCCTGTCGAGCTCGGCCATCGGCAGCACGCGGTTCGCGAGCGTTGCGGTCCACAGCGTGCGCGTTCTCACCAGGGAGCTCTCTCCGGACGCGTGCACGGCGAATCCTTCGTTGAACCAGCGGGGGACGGCGAGTCCTCCGACGGCGTCGTGCAGGGCCACGTGCGCCAGCTCGTGTCGCAACACCTCCCGCAGATCGGGTGGCTCCGGAGAGTGTGGGGCCACCAGCGAGATGACGATCAGCCGGGCCCGGGCGTACGCGACCCCTTCGGCGTATTCCGGCGGAGGAAGCCCGACCGGAGCCAGGCGCGCGAGCTCCTGCGGATCGCGCGCGATGCGAACCTCCACATCGCCGAGCACCGGCTTGCCGAGCTCGTCGATGAGCGCCTGCCTGGCTTCGAAGGCGGCCTCGACGAGCTTGGAGGACCAGGCAGCGGCGGAGGGCGGATACGAGAGGCGGAGCCAGCCCTCGCTGTGCGAGAGGAAGTCCGGCGGGAGCGGGGGCACGACGATGCTGTCGCGCGGGGTGCTCATGTCGGGCATGTCGAGCGGCGCGAGCATTTGCGACGGCTCCTGGGCCCGGGCGTTGGAGCTCAACGACAACGCCATCAGCACGATCACCAACCAGCGCCACCAACCGCTCAACGAGCGACGAAGCCAAGGCGCTGTGCTGGGGAAAGACATGCCGGACGAAGGTAAGGACGCGGTTCGAGGTCGTCAACCGAGCGGGTCGAACGGAGTTCGACGAGCGGAGTCGTCGCTCCCTTCGACGCGGTCACTCCCAGGGTTTGCGGCCGAAGAGCTTCGCAGCGGTGGGCGCGAGGTCGCCGCACGCAGCGGCGCCGAGGTCGTGCTGCTCGCGCGGGTCGGTGCGCAGGTCGAAGCAGTGCCAGTCCGGATCCCACTGACGGGCCTCGAGCTTCATGGGGCCGCGGAGCATGCCCCAGTTGCGGAACGGACAACCCCACACCGCCGCGCAGTTGGTCAACGGAACCGCGGTCTCCCGAAGCGGACGCAGCAGGCTTCGTCCGATCATCCTCGCACGATGCCGCGCGAGCTCGGGCGCGTCCCACAGCCCCATCAGATCGAGCATCGTCGGCGCGAGATCGAGGTGCGTCACGTAGGCGTCGGACGCCGCGCGAAGCGCCGCTGCTTCCTCGTCGCCCAGCGTGCCGGGCGGTGCGTCGATCCACCCGGGAACGTGCAGCTCCTCGTCCAGCACCGAGTTGGTGTGGCCGAGTTGTCCGTGCTCGCGGAACGCCTCACCGTGGTCCGACGTGAACACGATCACCGTGCGTGCGCCGGAGGGCAGGGCCCGCACGCCGCGGATGAGATCGCCCACGGCCCGGTCGCTGAGGTAG
>JAKLDZ010000360.1 GCA_022703255.1 Myxococcota bacterium
TCTCGGTGGAGATCGACGGCGAAGCGGTCGGCACGACAGTCGCGGACTTTGCCGCCTACAAGACAGGCCCCGATCAGTTCTCGTATACGGTGCCCGACACCGCGGACAACTACTATCGCAAGCTGTGGGAAACGGACTTCTCGGGCCTCGTGGATCCGTCGTTCGCGGGCGGATACCACCTCATGCTCGCCCCGCTGTCTGCCGGCTCGCACGTGATCCATCTCCACACCAAGATCATGGTGGATCCTCAGAGCCCCTTCGAGTTCGACGTCACCTACAACCTCACCGTGCAGTAGCCGCCCGTCGGTTCGCCGAATCGCGGCAGCAGCAGCTCGTACGGTCGAAACGGCATGACCTGCGACGCCATGCGCGCGCACGATGCACCCTCTCACCGCTTCCGGTCTGCGCCGCTGCGACCGCCTGCCTTCGACCTCCGCTCCCCGGCACGGTACACTGCCGCCGTGCGCACTACCCCCCTCTTGCTGTTGTGCTCGCTTCCCTGTCTCACCGCCTGCGGCTCCTCCTCCACGGACCGCCCCACCGACGTCGCTCACGATGCGTCCGCCGACACCGGCGCCGAGGCCTCGGCCCCGGATGCCTCTCCAGATGCGGCCGCGCTCGATTCGGGTCACGACACATTTCCCGAGGCTGCGCAGGACGCACCGGAAGAGCCGCCTCTGGTCTGCCCGGAGCTCGAGCCCGACCCCCTCGCCACCACCAGGGTCGTGGCCAACCTGAGCGCAGACCTGCACGACGAGAACCGCTTCTACGACTTCCCGTTCCCCTCCGACCTGCGCCTGACCGCCGGCGGCTCCCCCGACGTCGCGGGGTTCCCCCACGGCCTGCTCGACAAGATCGTCGTCGACCTGCTGCTGCTCGTCCCCGAGCGCAAAGGCTGGCCCGTCATCCCCGTCGCGTGGTTCAAGTTCGACGCTGCGCTGCCCGATCTGAGCGACGCCGACGAGACGGTCATCCCTGCGGAGCCGACCTCGTCGATCCTGCTGATCGACACCGACGAGGCTTCGCCGGAGCGCGGGCGGCTGTTCCCGGTCGTTGCCACGACCCCCACGCCCGACGGCAAGTACGTGCCGGACCACCTGCTCGCAGTGGCGGCGCGTCCCGGCTTCGTGCTCGCTCCCAAACGCAGGTACGCATTCGTCGTGACCCGAACATTCCGCGACGCCGCGGGACACTCCCTCGCCATCGCCCCCACCATCGGCGAGCTTCTCGCCGGCAATGCCCCCGCCGCCCCCAAGGGACAGGCCGCCAGGCTGCTGTACGCGCCCCTGATCGAGACTCTCGAGTCTCGCGGAATCTGCCCCAACACCGTGGCCGCTGCGACCGTGTTCACCACCGGCGACGTCGTCGAATCCACGGCCACCATCTCCGAGGCTCTGCGCCCCAAGTATCCCGTCGAAATCCAGTCCCTCGCCGTCGATCCCGACGACGGCGCCGATCACCAGCAGTTCTGCGAGCTGCGAGGCAAGGTCGTCTATCCCCAGTTCCAGGAGGGGAGCCCGCCGTTCAACACCTACGGACGCTTCGATATCGGCTCCGATGGACTCCCCGTCAAGCTCCGCGAGGAGGAGGCGCCCATCACCATCACGATCCCCAAGGGCGCCATGCCTGCGGGCGGATACCCCCTGCTGATGTTCTTCCACGGCTCCGGCGGCTTGAGCACCGCCGTTGTCGATCGGGGGCTGTGGCACTGGGAGACCGACCCCTCCAAGTGCCCGGAAGGAACCCTGAGCGAGTGGGACGGCAAGAAGGGCTGCAACACCAAAGGAATGGGGCCTGCCCACTACCTGTCCCTCCACGGAATCGCGGCCGTCGGCAGCGCCCTGCCCGTGAATCCCGAGCGCTACCCCGGCGCCAAGGAGACCGAATACCTCAACCTGCTCAACCTGTCGGCCTTCCGCGACACCTTCCGGCAGGGTGTCATCGAGCAGCGATTGCTCCTCGACGCCATGCTGAAGCTGAAGATTCCGCCGCAGATCCTGGCGGCGTGCAGCGGGATCTCCCTGCCCTCCGGCGAAACCCATTTCCGCTTCCGTTCCGACCCCGTGCTCGCTCAGGGCCAGTCCATGGGCGGCATGTACACCAACATGGTCGGCGCCGTGGAGCCGCGCATCAAGGCCGTGACCCCCACCGGCGCTGGCGGCTTCTGGAGCTACTTCATCCTCAAGGGCAATCAGGTCCCGGGCGGTGCCACCACCCTCTCCTTCGTCCTCGGCACCAAAGGCAAGCTCTCCTTCCTGCACCCCGCCATGCACCTGCTCGAGCTCGCCTGGGAGCCCGCCGATCCCATCGTCTCCATGCCCAGACTCGCGCGCAGACCCCTCCCAGGCCATCCCGTGCGCCCCATCTACGAACCCGTCGGCAAGGACGACTCCTACTTCCCCATGGAGGTCTATGACGCCATCGCCCTCGCCTACGGCCACCGCCAGGCCGGCAATGTCGTCTGGCCTGCAATGCAGGATGCCCTCGCGCTCGATGGCCTCGACGGCCTGCTCCCGTATCCCGCGTCGCAGGCTTCGACGAGCGTCGACGGCGCGGCCTACACCGGAGTGATCGTGCAGTATCCGGGGGACAGCGTGTACGACCCCCATGCGTTGTACTCGCAGCGCGACGAGGTGAAGTACCAGTACGGCTGCTTCTTCTCCTCGTTCTTGAAGACGGGTGTGGCGAAGGTCCCCGCCCCGGCGCCGATCGGGACGCCCTGTCCCTGAGCACTCGTCACACCCCGGCCATCTTCGTCATCGACCGCTGTGCCCCTGTTGAGCCCCGACGCCTCGATCCCGCTGTGCCTCACGGCTGCGCCAGATCCCACTTCGGACGCGTCGCGCTGCCGGCCAGTGCCTCCTCGTCCGCCACGATGGCCGCCTTGCCCCCCTCCCGGCCGTCGAGGAAGTACACGAACTCCATCTGCCGCTCCGGCTTCCCCCGCTCCGACGCAAACGCGCGCACGAACTCCGTGGGAGGCACCGCCCTTCGCCCCGCCACCGTGATGAACGGTATCCGGAGCCCGGGCCCCTGCGGCGTCGCAGGCTCGTACGCCTTGATCACCAGCTCCGAACATACCACCTGATCGTCGGTGCCAAAGTCGAAGTTGAAGTCGTACGGCCTCCCGAAGTAGCTGAATCCGCGATCGATCGCCGTCGCGATGTCCGCCGTCGACACGCGCGGGCGCAGCGCTGCCACGTAGTCGGCGCCCAGGGAATGCTCCACCGACGACGCGACCACTCCCTCGCTCACCGCCTCCAGGATCGCATGAGGATGCCCCTGGGCGTCCTTCTCTCCCAACGCCTTCCAGCCCGCCGCACGCTTCTCCGCAAGGTGCTTGCTGAACGTCCCGAATCGCTTCTGCGTCTCGGCATCCGCGTCGAACATCGCCACGACGTCCGACGGCTCTCCCACGAACAGCGCCGCGTGCGGCCAGAACCCCGGCAGCCCCACGTTGGACAGGTACCAGTTCCGCCGCTCGATCACCACGTCGCCCGGTCGCAACGCCTTTCGCATCGTCGCGATCTGCGCATCGGAAATCAGCCGCCGCCCCTCCGGCACCACCCGCGTGTCGCCCATCCACTCGGCGACCTCCTTCTGCAACGGGAACCATCGCTTGAACGCCTCCCCCTGCAGCATGTCCCCCTTGTTCCGCACCACCTGCACCACCGCCGCCGGCCCCAAGGCGTCCTTCGCCCTCGACGCACGTCCGTCCACCAGCACCGCGAACTTCGCATCCCGCGCCGGATCCTTCAGGTGTCGCTCGATCCACAAGTGGAACCAGCCGTCTCCCACCGGCACGTACGACAGGTCGCGCGATCGCGCGAGCTGCTTGCGAAATGCCCCGAAGGTCCCCGCAGGCAACCCGAGCTCCGCCATCGCCTCGTCGAACAGCGTCGGCGCCACCTTGTGATCCCCAAGCAACTTGATCAGCTTCTGCCCCACCTCGACCTCCGCACACAGCGCCGCGTAGGTCAGCCCGAACGCACGCGCGTGCAGCGCCGGATGCGCCTTGTAGTCGATCCCCCAGAACCCCGAGTACCGCTCCTTGATGTCGTCGAGCGCCAGCAGCGGCTCCAACAGGTCCGCCCACACCTGTCGGATCGCCTGCCGATCCTCCGCCCGCAGCTTGTCGATCTCGTCGGAAACCAGCAGCTCCTTCCTCGCGTGCGCCTGATCGAGCGCGAGATCCACTCGCGCAAGCGCGTGCTCGAGCCGGTCCGTATCCGCGAGCGACAGTCGCCCGAGCTCCTCGGGCGATCGACTCCACAAGGCGCCCGTCTTGCCCGGCAGTCCCGGCGCAAACGGATAGCTGGCCTGCTCCGGGTCGCGCTTCCAGAACAGCCACGCCGCTGTGCCGGCAACGACAGCGATCACCAGCGCGATCCCCGCAGGACGCGCATAACGTCGGAGTGCCCCTTCCTTCATGGCGGGGCATCATACGCGATCCGATGCGTTGCGACAGGATTGGGAGAGCGTCGGCAGGCTTGCCGCTTCGGCGATCAGGTGGAGGAGGAAGAGGCGGAGGAGAACGACTCGAGAAACGCTTTCACGCTCTGCTTGCGCTCCGGTGCTACCCACTCGAAGTTCACCTGACGATCGGTCACCTCCCAGAAGCAGCGCTCCTCGACCTCCATCAGGTCCTGACCCACCGCGGCGATCTCCGCCGCCGGCGCGTTCGACAGGCTCTTGCGCACCCGCTCCGCCTCGTCCTTCAGCCCCGATTCCACGAAGAAACCACCGAGCAGGATCTTCGCCTTCGCCACCATCGCTACAATCTTGCCGTACGCAAGGTGATCGATCACCAGCACGTCGTCGAGCAGCTTCGAAGCCGCGGGGCTCTTGGATTCGTACGCGCGACGAACGATCCAGCCGAGGTCGAAGGACACGAACTGCGCGACGAACGGCATGCCGTTCTGCGCCGCGGTCTGCGCGTAGTGGCGGAAGTAGTTGCCGAACTGCTTGAGCAGCTCCGGACGCCCCTCCCCGCAGTCGCGCGCGATGAGCCGGTACTGGTAGAACAGGTCGTAGATCGCGTGCACGTCCTTGCGCTTGATCGCCTCGCGCAGGAAGTTGTTGAAGAACCTCACCGCCAGCACGAGCGCTCGCTCGTCTCCCCGCTCCGCCATGTGCAGCGCGATCACGCGCGTGGCATCGCTGATCGACGACACCGCGTCGGGACTCTTCGGCAGCCCGCCCTGATAGGCCACGTAGAGCTGATGCAGCACCTTGTGCTCCAGCCAGGTCCGATCCTCGTTGATGATCTCGATCGCCTCGGCCGACAGCCCCACGAAGTCCTTGCGATCAACCTTGTACCAGGCCGCCGGCAGGCTCGCCTTCTTCGGTCCGTAGTAGTCCAGGATCTGCTTGAGCGCCCAGATGCCCTCCTGCACCACTCCGCGATCCGCACGGTCGATCGACTTGAGCACGATCGTCCCGATCTGCTGCAGCCGCTCGTGCACGATGTCCTGACACTCCTCCGTATCGCCGCCGTCGAGACCGCGATCCACCTGCTCGCACACCTGGTCCTTCAGGCGCCGCAGGATGTCCGACGGGTCGAGAAACCTCACCACGTAGAAGAAGTACGGAATCAGCGCCGCCCAGCCCAACAGCACGCCGAACACCGCCAGACGGATCGCCCAGATCGGCGGGAAGTCGGGTCCCACCATCCACGCCACGAACAACACGTTCGCGGCCCCGAACGCGCACAGGAACAGCATCACCTGGTTCGTCCGGTCCCGAAGGAACATCTCGATCAGCTTCGGCGTGTGCATGTTCGCCGTCAGCGGGATCGCCAGGCCAATCGTCGCCAAGAGCATCGCCAGCACGTTGTTGTACGCTCGCGCCATCGGCGACAACACGTCGACCAGCTTCGGGTTGTTCTTCGCCACCCAGGTCATCGACGTGATGTCCGGCTGCCCGAGCCGGTTCCACTCGAACAGGAACTCCAGCACGAAGAAAGCCGCAAAGCCGAATCCCGCGAGAAGCAGCCCGCGAATGAATCGTTGGCGCGAGTGCATCGATGCAATACCTCCGAATGGGAAAGGCGCACCATACATCCGTCGCGGCATCCCTCGCCACCCCTCCCGGATTCCCCGCACCCATCGCCACCGTCCAATCTGCTACCCTCCAACCATGGCCAACAGGCGTCGGCTCCTCCTCCCCTTGGTGTCGTGGGTCGCTGCCTGCTCGCTCGCCTCTGCCTGCACCCTCGACACCCAGGGGCTCGGCCTGGACAACACAGCCGGCGCAGACGCCGCACCCGCCGATGCATCGGCCGGAGGCGCATTCCATGACGCTTCTGCGGG
>JAKLDZ010000361.1 GCA_022703255.1 Myxococcota bacterium
CAGCGTGTTGTACGACGCGAAGCCGCCACCGAGATCCACGGTGTCGATGCGGATGCCGAGCTCGCGGTCGAGCTGGTTGGCGAGCCGCGCGATGCCCCTGGCCGCGAGCCGGTAGGCGTCAGGATCGAGGATGAACGTCCCAATGTGGCAGTGCAACGCGCGCAGCTCGAGCTTGCGTCCGCGGGCCAGACGGCGCGCCGCCTCCAAAGCGCGCCCTCCCTCGAGGTTGAAGCCGAAGCGATCCCAGGCCGGCACGGGGATGTCGCTGAGGTTGACCCGTATGCCGACCTCGGGGACCACGCCCAGCTCCTCGGCGACCTGCTCGGCGAGCGCGAGCTCGTCGAGGTGATCGATGTGCACGCGGACCTTCTGCTGGAAGGCGGTCTGCAAATCGGCGCGGGTCTTGTGCGGTCCGTTGAAGATGATCTGCGCGCCCGGCACCCCCGCCTGCAGCGCCTTGCGCATCTCCATGCCGGAGACCACCTCGGCCCAGGCGCCCTCCTGGTGGAACACGCGGCAGATCGCGCCCAGGTAGTTGGTCTTGTAGGACCACGCCAGGGAGAAGTCCGCGAACCTGCGGCTCATCTGATCGCGCAGCTCCCGCACCCGATCCCGCAGGATGCGCTCCGAAAAGAGGAACAACGGTGACCCGTACTCGCGCACCAGCGCGTCGAGCGGAACCCCCTCGAAGGAGGTCACCGGGCGAATGGCCGGCATGGCGCCGAACTTGTTGGTGCCGCCGAGGGCGTGACGCACGATCACGGGTCGCTCGTAACGAGGCTTCATGCGTGCTCCTCTTCGTGTGCGAGCAGACCGCGTGCGCTGAGCTGCTCATAGGTTCGCAGGTCACAGATCTGATCGAGGGAGATGCGGACGAACATGGTGCCGGGGCGATACGCGGGCAGGGGACGGGGCACCTCGAGGCCGAGCGCGAGGCGGAGCGCGGCCCACGGGAGGTTCTGCCCGGCTCCGGCGGACAGGTAGATCCAGGCGGGGAAGCGCGGGTTGATCTCCGCCACGAACAGCTCCCCGCTCGAGGACTCCCGCAGGACCTCGACCTCGAGGGGACCGCGCCACTGCAGCGCCTTGACCACCGCCGCGGTCAGCTCGATGAGCGCAGGGTTGTCCACCGTGATGCCCGACCAGCCCTTGCCCTTGTCGGTCAACGCCATCTTCCGCATCGCCACCGCGCCCACCATCCCGCCGTGGCCGTCGCCGATCGCCGCGATGTTGTACTCCTCGCCCGCGACGAACCGCTGCACCACCACCGGCCCGCCCCACATCGCGAGGAAACGGTGGAACGCCGCGAGCGCGTCGGCCTCGCCGTGCGCCACCTCTCCGCCGTAGTACGGCCCCTTCACCACGATCGGAAGCCCGTACTTGCGGATCGCACGCGGGATCGCGTCGGCCGAGGTGATCGGCTCGGAGTCCGGCACGCTCACCCCCGGCGCGCGGTTGAGCTCGTGCAGCCGCGGCTTGGAAGACCGCTCCAGGGATTCGAGCGTCGGCAGGAAGGTTCGTATGCCGATCGATTCGAGCTCCTCCGACAGCGCAATGGCTCCGCGCAGCTCCGAGTCCAGAGTCGGCAGGAAGACGTCGATCCCGAAGGCCTCGCGGACCTCGAGCAGATGCTTGCGCAAGGCGTCTCGCCCCGCCGACGGATACGGCAGGATCGCCCCGCCGTCGAGCAGTCCCGACGCGTAGAACCCCGGGTCCAGCGCGTTGTACCCAAGGCCGATGACCTTCCCCCGGAACGAGGGCTCGTCGCGCAGCGCTCTCGCGACCGCCACGCCGGGGGCCGGGTTGTCGGTCGCATTCATCCCGGTGATCGCCACCGTGCAGGCAACCGGATCCATCGCTCACCTCACCAGTCCGAGCGTGCGCAGCATGGCAACGTAGTCGGAGACGTCGCGAGCGATATCCTCGCCGCCCTCGGGCTCGAACTCGTCCTGGACCTGCTGGACCGCCTCTTCCATGGAGGCGCCCTGCTTGAGAGCGCGCAGGATGGTGAGGCCCGACGGGTTCACGGTGAAGGTGTGGCCCGAGTAGGGGTCGAACACGAAGCCGGTGTCGCTCAAGGCCAGGTCGCGCAGGCGCGACGTGTCGAGGGTCATGGGGGAGTCCTTTCCGTCTTGCCAGTGTAGCGACCGGCTCGCCGCGGCTCTCGCAAATCGCGGTGAGATGAGCGATCGACGGCCGTTGGAGCCCGGACCCGGCGGCAGGGTGCAAGAAACTGCACGCCCGGCGCGGCGCAGGGGTCTCGGGCACCGATTGACGCGACCTCGGGGCCATCGGATAACGAGACATGTTGCGCCCCGTGGGCTTTCGTTCCACCTCCCGCATCGCAAGCCTCCTTCTGACCGCAACCGCCTTCGCGTGGATCGCCCCCGCGGGCCCCATCGGGGGCGAGGCGACTGCGTTTGCCCAGTCCGCCTCCAAGAGCCGAGAGGACAAGATCAAGGAGGGGACGGTCGCGCTCGAGGTGGCGAAGCTGGCCGAGCAGAAGGGACGCAACGATGTCGCTGCGGAGTCCGCGCTGATTGCCCTCGAGAACTTCGAATCGGCCTACGGCAAGAGCCACCCGAAGACGCGAGAGGCCGCCGAGGTGCTCGAGAGGATCGTGCGCAAGATGGGGCGCAAGGATGTCGCCGACGAGATCAAGAAGCGATTCCTCACCTCCTCTTCTCCGTCACCGAGCCCCACGCCGACGCCGACTCCCGCGCCGAGCAAGCCGACCCGGGAGGACGAGCTCAACCAGGTGCTGCGCGAGGCGGTGAAAGCGCAGAACGAAGGACGGGATGCCGACTCGGCTCGCGCGTTCGAGCGTCTGCTCGCCATGCTCGAGAGCGACGGAAAAGGCTCCGACGCGACGGGGCGCGGAGCGCGCAGCAAGCTGGCGTTCGCCTACGATCGCATGCTGCAGTTCGCCAAGGCGGAGCCGTTGCTGCGACGAAACGTCGAGCTCGCGGAAGCGGCGCGGCCGCAAGACCCGATCGCGGTGGACGACGCGCGCGAGGCCCTGGCGCTGCACTTCCTGGTGGCGGGGCAGCATGATCGGTCGCTGGCGCTCTACGAGCAGGTGCTGCGCTCCAAGGAGGGCAGCTCGCGAGTTGCTCCGGCGGACATGGCGATGCTGATGCTGCAGATGGCGGGGTTGCAGCAGTCGCTCGATCACCACGACGAGTCGAAGCGCTATGTGGACCGGGCGATGAAGATTGCGGTGGAGGGGTCGCTGTCGGGTCCGATCGTGCAGTCGATCAGCCTGATGGCCGGTACGATCTACAGCAAGATCGGGGAGTACGAGGATGCCGAGCAACTGCTCGAGGCGTCGGTGGCCGCGGCGATCCGGATGGACTCGGGGGACGGGCGCACGCTGGACACGCCGCTCAGCGCGCTGGCATGGCACTACCGCTCGCGAGGCAAGTACGAGGAGGCGGAGAAGGCCTGGCTGAAGGTGCTGCAGCTCCGGGAGCGCAGCCGCAGCAGCCGTTCGAGCGACACGGCGATGACCCTCAACCAGCTCGCCGAGCTGTACTGGGTGTGGGGCAAGAAGACCGACCAGATCATGCCGATGGCGCTGCGTGCGTCGGACATCGACGAGGCCAACGTGGCCTCCGTGCTCCAGGGCGGCTCCGAGGAGCAGAAGGCCGCGTTCATCGAGCGCTACGTGCAGGGAACCGATCGCATCGTGTCGTATCACCTGAGCTACGCGAAGACCGATGCGGACGCGGCGCGGCTCGCGATCAACACGGTGCTGCGTCGCAAAGGGCGTGTGCTCGACGCGGTGAGCGACGGGATCCGGCTGCTGCGCCAGCGCATGAGCAGCTCGGACCGGGAGCTGCTCGACAAGGTCGGCAAGGTGCGCGAGCGGCTGGCTTCGCTGTCGCTCGCAGGGCCACCAAAGAGCATGAGCCCCGACGAGTACCGCAGCACCCTCGCGAGCCTCGAGCGCGAGGAGCTGCAGCTGCAAACCGAGCTGGCTGGCAAGAGCGCGAGCTACCGGGCCGAGACCGAGCCGACGACGTTCGAGAAGGTGCGCGCCCTGCTGCCCGCGGACGCCGCCCTGGTGGACATCGTGGCGTTCCGCCCGTTCGACGTGAAGTACCGTCGCTACACCGAAGCCTTCGGACCCAAACGCTACGCGGCCTACGTGCTGCGCAAGGACGGCACGCCGCAAGCGGTGGATCTCGGGGAGGTGTCGAAGCTCGACGCGAAGATCAAGGCGTTCCGCGAGGCGCTCGCGTCACCGATGCGCAACGACGTGAAGGACCTCGCGCGGGAGCTGCACGACCTGGTGTTCGCGCCGGTGCGTTCGGCGATCGGCGATGCGACGCACCTGCTCGTGTCCCCGGACGGGATGCTCAACCTGGTGCCGTTCGCAGCGATGGCGGATGCGAGCGGGAAGTACCTCGTGGAGTCGTACACGTTCACGTACTTGACGAGCGGGCGCGATCTGGTCGGAATGCGAACGACGTCGAAGCCGCGGTCCGCGCCGCTGGTGGTGGGCAATCCGGACTTCGACGCGGGAGGCACGGCGAGCGCGGAGTCGGTGGGCGGGGGCAAGCGATCCGTGGACTTCGCGCGGGTACGCTTCGGCGCGTTGCCGGGGACGAAGCAGGAGGTCGAATCCCTCGCGAAGGTGATCGAGGAACCGCGGATGCTGCAAGGGGAGAGCGCGACCGAGCAGGAGCTCAAGAAGCTCGAGGCGCCGGTCGTGCTGCACGTGGCGACGCACGGGTTCTTCCTGGCCGACGAAGCATCGGGAGGCAAGGGTGCGCGAGCGCTGGAGCTGGACACGTCGCCGGGAGCGAGGCTGACGGTGCCGCAGCGGGAGAACCCGCTGATCCGCTCGGGGCTGGCGCTGGCCGGAGCGAACTCCCGCAAGAGCGGGTCGGAGGACGGCGTGCTGACGGCGCTGGAGGTGGCGGGGCTCGACTTGTACGGGACCCGAATGGTGGTGCTGAGCGCGTGCGAGACCGGCGTGGGGGAGGTTCGCAACGGTGATGGCGTCTACGGGCTGCGCAGGGCGCTGGTGATCGCCGGCTCGGAGAGCCAGGTGATGAGCCTGTGGAAGGTGGACGACGAGGCGACGCGGGATCTGATGGTGCGGCTGTACGACGCGCTCGAGGAGGGCAAGGGGAGATCCGAGGCGCTGCGCGCGGTGCAGCGCGGCATGGCCGCGGACAAGCAGCGAGCGCACCCGTACTACTGGGCCGCGTTCATCCCTTCGGGCAACTGGGAGCCGATGCGCTTCGAATGGGATGGACGTCGAACCGGTCGAGACGTGTCGGACTCCCCTGGCGACACCGACCGCTCTTCGGGTCCTGTCGTCGGCGCCGTGACGATCGGGCTCGGCTACGATGGGCTCTCTGCCTCGGCGACCGCGGAGCATCCGCAGGTGCTCGGGAGGAGCCTGGGCTTCTCGTTGGGATTCCCCGTGCTGGCGACCCGGTTGAGCGGGAGGCACTTCGGGGTGTCGGACGGCGTGCAGCTGGGGGCGAGGGGCGGGGCCGCGACGGCGGAAGAGGACGCGGCGTATGCGTACGATCCCTCGGGGTTGGCCTGGGGGCTGGATGCTTCGTACACGGCGATGCTCGGTGTTCGGGGAGGGGCGTTCGGGCTGTACGCAGGCGCGCGGGCGATGTGGCTCACGTCGCACGCGGGCGACGTCTCGTTGTCGGGGAGCGCGCTGCCGCTGGTGGCGCGCGTGAATCTGTCGTCGCTGACGGTGACAGGGTGGACGGGGAGCATGACGGGGAGCCGGCATGTGAAGGGGATCGATGTCTCGGTTCCGGTGAAGCGGGAGGACTCGGCGACGATCGCGTTGGCGGGCGGCTGGCAGGAGATCGACCTGAACGGGAAGGCGAAGACGGAGGATTCCGGGGAGGTGGATCTGGGGCAGGTGCGTGCGAGCATGCTCTCGGTGTACCTGCGCGCGACGGTGTACTGAGGGGGGACGCGGATCGCGTTGTCCTTGGCTCTCGCGGCAGGCGATCGTCCGAGGCGGAGCGAGACGGTCACATTGTTCGGAATCCGATACAATTGCGTTCACGGTGCTCCCACGCTGTGGGGATCGCACGCCGATGGTGCCCCTTGCGACCGTGATTTCCGGCGCAATGACCCTGGCCGTGACTTCACCATTCCCACCGTATCTGGCGCCGGGGGAGCGCCTTGATCGGTACGAGCTCCTCTGCCAGGTCGGCACGGGAGGCATGGGTTCCGTGTGGGTCGCGCGCCTCCGCGGCAAGCGCGGCTTCGAGAACCTCGTCGCGATCAAGACCATCCTTCCGCAGCACGCGGGCGACCCCGA
>JAKLDZ010000362.1 GCA_022703255.1 Myxococcota bacterium
TCATCACCTGGGAGCGTTGCTGGCGCGAATGGCTGGCAGCACGGGCCAGCGGCGACTTCGCACGCATCGAGGCCGCTCGGCAGGCAATCGACGCCTTCGACCGGGAGCACGGACTTCGACCGCTTCGCGCCACGCGCGAGGCATGAACGACCATCGGGGGGGAGAGAAGGAAGCGAGAAGATGAACGAGCAGACGAACGACGCGAGCACTGAGACCCCGAAGAGCGAGATGGCGAAGGAGTGCCACGACGCAATCGAGCTGATCTTCGCACAGGATGAAAACCTCGCCGCCATCCGGGCCCTTGTCGGGCTCTGCCTGAGAGAGCCCATGGATCAGGACTACGTGCGGAGGCTGGCGCGGACAGCAGGCGTGGGCGTTGTCCAGGTCGAGGATGCCATGACGCAGGCTCACACCACCCTGACCGACGCCGAAACGGAGCTTCTGCGAGCGGTGCACTGACCGCCGCGCGACCGTGTGACATGACGACGACGGGGAGGTAGCATCCGACCATGCCGCGCAAGCGCAAAGGAACGGTGTACGAGCTCCCCGACGGTCGGTTGCAGGCACGGATCACCCTCCCCGACGGTCGCCGCGTTCGTCTCAAGCCCTTCGATCCAGGCACCACTAGACAGCAAGCGGAGGCGATGGCGGAGGAGGCTACGCGCCGCGTGGAAAGACGGGGTGCGGCGGCAAGTGTGCGCCCCGCGAAGGGCTCCCAGGGTGAGACCCTCCGCAAGTGGACGGTGCGCTGGACGGCCGACCGCAAGGCGCGGGGGCACAAGTCAACCGACGACGATAGCTCACGGCTCGAGAACCACGTCTTGCCCGTGCTTGGTGACAAGCCGATCGCCTCTATCACCAAGTCGATGCTTGAGGACTTGGTGGAGCGGCTGGACCGTCGGGTGCAAGCCAAGACGATGGCATGGAAAACGGCGGTTCACGTCTGGTCCGTCGTCTCCACCGCGTTCAAAGATGCAACGAACGCCAAGACGCGAGCGTTGCGCGTCCTCGCCGAGAACCCGGCGTTGGGTGTCCGCGGCCCCGACCGTGGCACTGCACGCGCGAAGGCGTACCTCTACCCGAGCGAGTTTCTGCAGCTCGTCGCGTGCGAAGACGTGCCACTTCGCTGGCGCAGGATCTACACGCTGGCGGTCTACAGCTACACGCGGGCCGGCGAACTACTCGCCCTCGAATGGCCAGACGTGGACGAAACGGCGAACACGATCCACGTGCACCACGCGATCAACATCAAGTCTGGCAAGCTCGACACCGTCAAGACGGACAAGCCGCACCACGTCCCCATCGAGGCCGCGTTGCTGCCCCTGCTACGCGTCATGCGGGCGGAGGCCGGAGGCAAGGGAGCCCTCGTGACCCTGCCCCGCAAGAAGGCCGCAGACCAGCTTCGGAGGCACCTGCTACGCGCCAAGGTGACCCGTGCGGACCTTCACACCAAAGACGACGTGCGCAAGCCCATTTCGTTCCACGACCTTCGCGGAACGGCTGCGACGTGGGCCGCGTTACGCGGGGACGCGCCGCTGGTCATCATGCAACGGTGCGGTCACGTCCGCTTTGAGACCACGATGATCTACATCCGCGAGGCGGAGGCGTTGGGGCGCAACGTCGGGGTCCCCTTCCCACCCCTCCCCGCCTCGCTGTTGGAACCAACCGGCGAAACGGCCGGAGGAAACGGCCGGAGGGGTCAAGAAATGAAAAAAGCCCGACTTTCATCGGGCTTTCTTGGGCGGGGTGGACGGGACTTGAACCCGCGGCCTCCGGCGTGACAGGCCGGCGTTATAACCAACTTAACTACCACCCCAGGTGGGTGCGAGGCGGGTCTTTTCCCTTATCCTGCCCCGCTTGTCAACCACTTTTTTTCAGAGCGGCACCTCGGCGCACATCACCAGGACCTCCACCTTCCCCGCGAGGTCGTCCTGCAACGCCGCACACGTCCCCGGACACATGATCAGCTTCGTGGGTGCTGACTCGTTGTCGTAGTACCACCCCCCCTCCACCCCACACTCCGCCTGCGTCAGCTTGCGCTTCAGCTCCTGCACCGCACCTCCCCCTGCCGTGTACCGCACCGTCACGAACGTCGGCTTCTTGCCCGGCGGAAGGTCCGGCATCTTGTACTCGCACGCCAACGCCGCCCCGCGCATCTTCGTCAACGCGTCCTGGAACGCCTGCCCGATGTTGCCGTCCTTCACGAACACCGGCGCCTTCGTCCCCCCACTCTGCGCGATCGTCGTCAACACCGCCTGCCAGTCCGACACGCTCCCGGCCTCCACCCCCTGGAACCCGATCACGAACGTGTAGATCCCCTTCGCCACGCCCGCCGCCGCCGATTGCCCAAGCTCCGTCAGCGTCTGCGTGTCCGCTACCCCGCACGCCCCCTGCGGCATCCCGTCGGTCACCAGCACCACCGCGCACTTCTCGTTCGGCACCTCGTTCAGCCTCGTGCTGCACGCGTCGATCGCCCCTTGCAACGCCGCCAACGTGGGCGTGCCTCCGCCCGCCGCCGTCAGCCCCGTCACCCACGAGGTCATCGCCGGATACGGCAGCGCCGACCACGGCAGCGCAGGCGCCATGTACGTCACCGGATCGCACGACTCCACCGACGGCATGTTCGGGTCCGACAGCGGGAAGTGCTGTCCCGACACGATGACCCCCGTCGACGCGGGATCCTGGATGAACCCCTTCACCCCCTGCTGCAACGCCTGCATCGTCGTATCGCCGTTCCAGCCGTCCCACTTCTTCGTCATCGACAGCGACGTGTCGAGCATCAAGAAGAGGTTCAGCGGGACCGCTTCGGCGAGCAGCTGCGTCGCGGCGCACGCGACATCCGCCGTGAGCTCCGAGTCGGTCGTGTCGGCGTCGAACGAGATCCCTCCGCCCATGCCCGTGTTGCCCGCGCCGCCCGCGGCGCCCGCCGACCCGGCCTTGCCCCCGGTCCCGTAGTCGCCGTCATCGGCCCCCGCACTGCACGCGGCGTGTCCCGCCATCATGCACAGCCCCGCCAGCCCAAGAACCCACGCCGTTCGGCTCGTTCGCGCAAGCATCCCCAAGGGGTAGCAGATCGCCACGAAACCGACCACGCCCTCCTCCCGGGAACCGGAGTGCGCGTGCGCGTTCAGCGTGCTCGAGGGACCCGTCGCCTATTCGTGGATCAGCTTCCTGTACTTGACCCTGTGGGGACGCGACGCTTCCTCGCCCAGGCGCTTGACGCGGTCGGCCTCGTACTCCTGGTAGTTGCCCTGGAACCACACCACCTGGCTGTCGCCTTCGAAGGCGAGGATGTGGGTCGCGATCCGGTCGAGGAACCAGCGGTCGTGGCTGATCACCATCACGCACCCGGCGAAGCCGAGGATCGCTTCCTCGAGGGAGCGGAGGGTGTCGACGTCGAGGTCGTTGGTGGGCTCGTCGAGCAGCAGGACGTTGCCGCCCGATCGGAGCATCTTCGCCAGGTGCACGCGATTTCGTTCGCCACCCGACATGTTTCCGACGAGCTTCTGCTGATCGGGGCCCTTGAAGTTGAACGACGAGCAGTAGGCGCGCGACTTGACCTCGCGCTTGCCGAGCAGGATCGTCTCGGCGCCGCCGCTGATCTCCTTCCACACGGTGTTGTCGGGATCGAGGGCGTCACGGGACTGGTCGACATAGGCGAGCTGCACCGTGTCGCCGAGCCGCAGCGCTCCGGAGTCGGGCTGCTCCTGTCCGGTGATCATCCGGAACAGGGTGGTCTTGCCCGCGCCGTTGCCGCCGATGATCCCGACGATGCCGCTCTTCGGGATCAAGAACGACAGGTCGTCGATCAGCAGGTTGTCGCCATAGGCCTTGCGCAGCCCCTTGGCTTCGATCACCAGGTCGCCGAGGCGCGGGCCGGGGGGGATCACGATCTCGCCGGTGGTCACCTGCTCGGCGCGGTCCTCGGCGAGCAGCTTCTCGTAGGCGGCGAGACGCGCCTTGCCCTTGGCCTGCCTGGCCCTGGGAGCCATGCGGACCCACTCGAGCTCGCGCTCGAGCGTGCGCTGCCGCGCCGACTCGACCTTCTCCTCGATGGCGAGCATCGCCTTCTTCTGGTCGAGCCAGCTCGAGTAGTTGCCCTTGAAGGGCTTTCCATGGCCGCGATCGAGCTCGAGAATCCACTCGGCGGCGTTGTCGAGGAAGTAGCGGTCGTGGGTCACCGCCACCACCGTGCCGGGGTACTCCTGCAGGTGACGCTCCAGCCACGCCACCGACTCGGCATCGAGATGGTTCGTAGGCTCGTCGAGCAGCAGCAGGTCAGGACGCTCCAAGAGCACGCGGCACAGGGCCACGCGCCTGCGCTCGCCTCCCGACAGCTTCTCGACGTCGGCGTCGCCCGGCGGCAGCCGCAGCGCATCCATCGCGATCTCGATGGCGCGGTCCAGCTCCCAGCCGTTGCACGCATCGATCCGCTCCTGCACCTGGCCGTACTCCTCCATCACCTCGTTCATCTCGTCGTCGCCGAGCGGCTCGCCCAGCTTCATCCCGAGCTCCTCGAAGCGCTGAAGCAGCGCGCGCGTCTCGGCCACCGCGAGCTCCACGTTGCCGCGCACGTCGAGCGAGGGATCGAGCTGCGGCTCCTGAGGGAGCCAGCCGACCTTCACCCCCTTGGCGGGCCCGGCCTCGCCGAAGAACTCCTTGTCCACGCCGGCCATGATCCGGAGCAGCGTGCTCTTGCCGGAGCCGTTCGGCCCGATCACGCCGATCTTGGCGCCCGGGAAGAACGACAGCCACATGTCGCGCAGGATCTCCTTGCCGGCAGGAGTGACCTTGCGCAGACCCAGCATGCTGAAGACGAACTCGTTGGCCATGGGGAGCACCCATCCCCGCTCGGCGCGCGGGCGTCAATGCCTGCGGCGGAAGTGCGGTTTCGCGCGCGCCCGGGACCTTCGACGGCGCAAGCGTCAGAGATGACCGCCGACCGTGTAGGTGACCTTCTCGACCAGCGCAGCGCTCGAGCAGGTCTTCTCGACCACCGCGTGCATCAACGCCCCGTCGCTGTAGCTGCTCATCCCCGACGACACCGTGCAGGCTCCCGCGACGTTGGTGGTGCAGGACTCGCTCACGTTGTCGGTGGTGAACGTCAGCTTGTAGCAGGCAGGCGACGACGATCCGCTCACGGTCAGGGTGACGTCGAAGTTGTTCTGGCAGATTCCCTGCCCCATGCCTCGCACCGACATCCAGTCCGGCGCCGAGCCGGTGCCGACGTTGAAGCCGGGCACCGAAGCGTTCTCGTGGACCGCGGAGTCGCTCACGATCATCCCCGAGAACTGGAACGTGCTGTCGCCGTCGGTGCAGGAGTTGTAGGTCGGTCCCGCCGTGGCCGTGGCCTCGGTGTGGTTGCCCACCGGCGAGTCCACGACCTCGCAACCGTTCGCGAAGCTCTTGTCCACGTTGTAGCGCTCGCCCTTGCAGGAGAACGCACAGGCGGGCGGGGTGCCCTGACAAAGCGCATTGGCCGTGGTCGTGACGGTCTTCGTCGTGCAATCGTTGTCGCATGCGCCACAACCCGTCGGGAGGTTCGCCGCGTCGGGACAGTACTGCTCGTCGCATCCCGCCTGGTTCTGCGCGGAGCAGGTTGCCTTGCACGCGGGCGCCAGGGCGTTGCACGCCGTGAAGCGCTCGGGACCGCTGAGGCAGGTCCGCTGTCCCACGCACATCCCCGCGCTGTTGGTGCGAATGCACGCCTGCGGCGCCGTCACCCGATCGCAGAACCCGCCGTTCGCATCGAGACAGAAGGGCACGTTGGGACGACACAGCTTCCGCGCAGCGCCACCGACCTGCATGCTCACGCACTGGTAGTCGCTCGGGCACGCCGCCGCGCCCGCGATGGAGCAGTCCACGTGACACGCCTTGACCTGATCGCCCGAGGCCTGCGTGCACACCTCGCTCAACACGCCGCAGTCGCCGTCGCTCGCGCACGACAGGCAGTGCGCCGGGCTGCGCGGGACACAGTAGCCGCTCGACGAGAGCGCCGAGACAGGCTCGCAGAACAGACCGGTCCCGAGTTGCTCGCAGTCGCTCTGCTGTGTGCAGGGCGCCACGCACACCTTCTGGTCCGCATTGCCCAGCAACACCGCCTTGCACAGCTTGCTCTCGCAGTCGTCGTCCTTCGTGCACGCAAGCCCCGCACCGATGCACGGCCCCACGCACGGGGCGGCCTCGATCGCCGCATCGCTCGCCAGCTTTATCAAGACGGTCATGATGGAAAGGCAAGAGATGCCAAAGAGCCTGAGCCCGAGCGCTCG
>JAKLDZ010000363.1 GCA_022703255.1 Myxococcota bacterium
ACCGCTGACACGATAGGAGGATTTCGATGTCCAAGCCGCGCGAACAGGCCCCGCATTCCCGTGCCAGGCCCGGGACGCCCGGCGCCACACGCCTGCCCGAGGTTGGGGCAGCGCTGCGGCTCGTCTGCCTGCTTGCCGCGAGCTGCTCGGCGTGCTCGGAGGATGCCGTGGATGGGATTCCTCCGGAGGGCGCCGACGCTTCCGTGCAAGGCGACGTTCACGTGGGGCCCGACGCGGGGGACTCCTCGCAGACGCCCGATGGGATCGACGCTGCGGAGCTTGCGCCTGGGTCTCCGGGCGACCTGTACGTCTTCGAGTGCGCTCCCGGGCTCGTGGTGCACACGCTGGCGGAGGCGTCGGGGTTCGAGGCGTTCTCGTCGCACTTTCCTGCGGTCATCGACGCGAGCTGTTCCGACGGGCGTTGGACGTTCCGAGCAGCGGATTGGAATCGGGACGGCTTCGTGGACGTGATTGCGATTCAGGGGGCAGAGACGGGTACCCACTCGACGGAGGTACACGTGTTGGATGGGGCCACCGGCTTCTCGAGCTTCGCACACCAGAGCGGTACGCCTCTCGAAGAGGCTGGTCGCGATGGGCTCTTCGCTTTCGACGTGGCCGACTACAACGGCGACGGCACCGCGGACCTGCTTGCCGTGAAGAAGAGCAACGTCGTCGCGACCGAGGTTCATGTCCTCAGCGGCGCTGCGGGGTTCCAGTCCTTCCTTCTGCAAACCCAGACTCCGTTGCCACCGGTGGGCAAGGGGGATGCGTGGTCGTTTGCGGCGGGCGACTACGACGACGATGGCAAGCCGGACCTGATCGCCATGGACCGAAGAGTGGCCGGCGGCGACGGGTTCACTCACATTCACGTGCTGGACGGGGCGCAGGGGTTTGGTCAGGTCCTGCTGGAGGCGAAATCGGCCCTGGAGGCAGTGGGGGACGGTCCGGGGTGGGCATTCGGCGCCGGGGACTACGATGGAGACGGCCGGGCGGACGTGTTCGCGTTCGAGCGGCAGCCCGCGGGAGCCAGCAGGAGCTCGATGCACGTTCTCGGGGGCGGAGCGGACTACGGGGTCTTCCTCTCACGGGGCGAGACGGGGCTGGAGGCGGAGGGAGACGGATTTCTTCGCCAGCTCGACTTCGCGCCTGCGCGAAGCTGGCTGTCGGCAGGACCGAGAGACGACAGGTCGTGGGACGAGATCGCGCACCCGCTGGTGTTCGTGGGCCAGGGGGACGGGTGGGAAGTCCCGGCGCAGAATCCTGGAGAGTGGAGGTGGGTGCAGGAGAACGCGGACGGGCTGTACATCAACTTCATCATCACGGACCTGCAGATGAAGACGGCGGCGAAGATCACGCAGGCGTGCTCCGACGCGGCCGCGCTGATGAAGCGCAAGCAGCTCTTCTACGAGGCCGACCAGCGCGACGGGACGATGGCCAACGACCAGCGCAATCTGGACGCATTCCAGGCCGCCGGACTCACGACGACGCACGCGTCGTACAACTACACCATCGACTTCGGATGGAATGAAGAGCGCGCCGCGATGCTTCGGAATCATGCGTTGATGCCCGGCCAGTCGCCGAGGCCGACACTGGTGTTGCTGGGACCCTGGACGCTCGGCGGCGACATCGAGGCCGACACACCCTACAACGCCGAGGTTCGCCATCAGCTCCTGGACCTCGCCGACGGCTTCGCCACCGACGGGCCCCTCGGATACTACTACGGCAACGTAGGCGGCTATCGCCAGGCGCTCGATTCGCTTATGGCCTTCGGTCGAGCCCATCAGAAGTATCAGGCGGTCATGCTCGCGCCCTATTCGGCAGACGTGGCCGGGTACTCGAGCTCCCAGCACTTCCTGAGCATGGGCATCGAGAACGTCCTTCAGCTCGAGTCCAATGGCGGGTCGCCCGGGGCCTGGACGATCTGGGAGTATGCCGATCCGCTGCCTGCGATCCCCGAGGCCAACGCCGATGGCAGCGCCGCGAACACGACGATGGGCATGGCGTATTGGCTCATCCATCACCTCCAGGGGCATGAAGTGGGGCTCGACCTGGTGTCGCGCTCTTCGACGCCGACGTCGCTCGAGGCTTCGTTCGACATGGTCAACTCGAGCCCGTGGCTGGTGACTTCGCCGCTCCTGCAGGCCGACTTCGCCGATCCTTCCGGGGCGTGGCAACTGCACGTCACGGTCGACGGGCAGGACATGACGGGGGTGGTGCTCGCGAAGACTCCGGGCGCCTACTTCGCGGGAGGCAACAGCCTCGCGCCCGGCAGCCGGCGCAGCGTCATGGTGAGCGCTGCCTGCCCGGGATGCCCGGAGCCGGTCACGAGACCCGAGATCACGCTCACCCTGTTCGGGCACCTCGACGCCCGAAGAATCGCCCAGCAATGGCTTGTCCGGTGACGCAGCCCGTCGCTCGTCGCTTCTCGCCGCTCCGTCGCTGAACGGGGCAGAGTCGGCCGTCGCCCGCCCGGAACCGGAAGTTCGCGCCCCCTGTGGTCGACCGCCTGTAGCGTCCTGTCTCTCCCGGGCGCCGAGGCGGGCGGGGGCGGGACCATTTTCGAAGGGGGCCTTGACAGGGCTCGGAGCGGTGGTACATATCGACCAGGCAGTATCGATAACGAAGTAGCGAAACGCGGCGTTGCGCTCCCGGGCCGGCATGTCGCCTCCCGACGCGCACGATCCTGCCTCCCCAGTCCGCCTTTGCGGCAAGGAGAACGTCATGTGGGAACGCGACATGGACATCCACAAGGTCGTCGAGCTGCGCACCCGGACCACCTGCTTCCTCGGTGTCGGCGCGATTCAGAAGATCGATTCGATTGCTGAGGATCTCGTCCGACGCGGAGTGCGCCGCGTGCTGGTCGTCTCCAGCAAGTCCGCCTACCTCAAGACCGGCGCCTGGGACGTCGTCCTCCCGGCGTTGAAGAAGCACGGCATCGAAGCCTCGCTCTACGCGAAGGTGGTGCCGAACCCGACGGACCTGTCGGTGGACGAGGCCGTGCGACAGGGGCGCGAGTTCGGAGCCCAGGCGGTGCTGGGCATCGGCGGCGGGTCGCCCATCGACGCGGCCAAGTCGATCGCGATTCTTCTGGAGTACCCCGGAAAGACGGCGCGCGATCTGTACACCTTCGCGTTCACGCCCGACCGTGCGCTGCCGGTGGTGGCCATCAACACCACCCACGGGACCGGCACCGAGGTGGATCGCTTCGCGGTCGTGTCGATTCCCGAACTGCAATACAAGCCTGCCATCGCCTACGACTGCATCTACCCTTTGTATGCCATCGACGACCCGGGCTTGATGGTCGGGCTCCCCGCCGATCAGACTCGATTCGTTTCGATTGACGCGATCAACCACGTGCTGGAAGCCGCGACTTCGAAAGTGGCCTCTCCGTACTCCGTCATGATGGCGAAGGAGACCGTCCGCCTGGTCGCCGAGTACCTCCCGCGAGCCCTGGAGAATCCCAAGGATCTCGAGGCGCGCTACTACCTGCTGTACGCCTCGGCCATCGCCGGCATCTGCTTCGACAACGGCCTGCTGCACTACACCCATGCCCTCGAGCACCCCCTGTCCGCGGTCAAGCCCGACCTCGCCCACGGTCTGGGGCTCGCCATGATCCTGCCGGCCGTGGTGCGAACCATCTACGCCGCGCGCGCCTCGACCCTTGCCGATCTGCTTTCTCCCCTGGTGCCAGGACTCACGGGCGCTCCGCAAGAGGCGGAGGCTGCCGCCCTCGGCGTCGAGAAATGGCTCGCACGAATGGGCGTGTCCGACAAGCTCGAGGACCAGGGATACTCCGACAAGGACGTCGATACCCTGACCGAGCTCGCCTTCTCGACCCCGTCGCTGTCCTCGCTCCTCGCCATCGCCCCCGTCGAGGCGACCCGCGCGACCGTCGCATCCATCTACCGCGCGAGCCTGCGGCACTCCCCCCGTGCATGACCGAAGTCGGCCCGTCCACGGCCTGATCTCCGCTTTGGACGCACGGACGGATTCGGTCCCACTCCGGCCCGACCTTCCGCGTCCCGGCCCGGCATGGTAGAACGAAACCGATGCCCAAGCTGCGCGACAAGGCCCCGTCTCCGCTGTCCACGCTCAGGAAACCCGCCTACCCGCGCGTGCTCGAGGTAGGGGCATTGATGCTCCTCGGAGCCTGCTCGCGAGGGAGCGACTCGACTCCCCACGACGCGCAGCCTCCGCCTCGGCCCGGTGGAGCCATCGCCGCGCCGATGATCGATGCGGGGCCGCTTCCGCCTCCCTCGGTGTCGACGGGCAACCTCTCCTCTCGCAGTGTGGAGGCGGGGGCTCCGGAGGTGGGGCCAGCGGACGCAGGCAAGGACGCGGGCAAGAAGGCGACTTCGGGAGTCAGCACGCGACCCCCGAGGACCGCCGGGATTCCTCCCCACGGGTTCGACGAGAAGAACGGTCTCTGAGGGATTCCCGGGCGGTCGAGGAGGTGGGCGTTCGGGGCGCCGTTGCGGACCAGGGAGCTCGGATGATCCGCGAGGTGCGGCCTACTGGAGCGACAGCTCCTTCACAGGATGCTCCAGGTCCGTGACCCGCGAGGCCTGGATCTTCCCCATCGATACCGAATACACGTAGTCGTCCATGATCACGCTTCGCTTCACGCTCGTGTTCGCGTCGGTCCACCACGAAGAGCACAACGAGCTGTCGTAGCTCCCGCTCGAGTCCTGTCCCAGGGGGATGCCGCCGAGCTTCTTGAAGCCCCCCTCCACCGTCACGTTGTAGACGAGCAGCCCATTGAAGGTCATGTTCGTCCCGAAGGAGCCGTCCCCGCCGCCCTCGCAGATCGTCATCGGAATCGCGAGCATCTGCTTGGGCGCGAAGTAGGTGAACGCGAGATGGTTGGTCAACGCCTCGCTGCTCGAGCCCCGCGTGCCGATGACCTCCTTGTGCTTGAGCTGCGGATTGTTCAGGTCCGACACGTCGAAGATCTGAAGCTGCACGCCGTCGAAGTACGCGAAGCTGCCATGATCGTCGGCGTCGTATCCGATCGTAAGCAGGTGCGTCGCATCCATCAGGTGCATGTACGTCGAGAACCCCGGAATCTTCAGCTCCCCGGCGATCCGCGGAGCCTGCGGATCCGACAGGTCGAACGCGAACAGCGGATCGGTCTTCTTGAACGTCACCACGAAGCCCCGATCGCCGTCGAAGCGCACCGATCGGATGTCCTCGCTCGGCGCGATGTTGCCGATCATGCCCGTCGTCGCGAGCCCTTGCCCATCGCTCCGCAGCACCGTCAGCGTGCTGCGCACGTTGGGATCGGGCGTCTTCCCCGTGGTGGTGGCGACGCGCAGGTGCCCCTGATGCTCGTCCATGGAGAACTGATTGAGGACCGTGCCCTCGACGAGCGCCGAGCCGGCATACGTCGTCGGGAGCTCGCCATCGCCCAGCGTGAAGGCGTGGATGCTCGTGAGCGACGAGTAGCTCTCGTATCCTCCGTACCAGCCGCAGCCTCCGGAGTAGCCAGCGCTTCCGCCGCAGCTCGGGTCGTTGCGGAACTCGGGGACTGCCACGTACAGCGCGCGATCGGAGGCATAGACATGCCCGCCGCGTCCGACGACCGTGCTTCGGCTCACGGGGCCGTTGGTGTCGAGATTGAAGGAGAGGACGGACAGGAACGATGCGGGACCGGGGCGCGGGGTCTTGAGGGCGCGGGTCTCGACGGGGGCGGGGTCGGCGGAATCGGTGACGGTGGGACCGGTATCGGCCATGGCTTGGATTTCGGCGGCGACCTGGTTCCGCGCCGCCGTGATGCGATCCATCTCCTGCTGGTACTCTGCTTCGGAGGTGACGCAGCGTTTGGTCTCGACGGAGAGCTGGGCCATCTGTTGGAGCCGCTCCGCCACCGGGGCGTCGTACAGCACCACGTGCACCATGCTCCCGATCCGTCGCGCGGCAAGCAGCGAGCCGCTCGCCGAGATCTCCCGGAGGGGCTTCGGATTCGCCTTGTCGGTCGTGTTCAGAACCGTAATCGTCGTGGGGAATCCGTCCCCCGTCGGAACGCAGGAGTAGCCGTACGTGCACTCCTGGTACTGCGCGCCGGAGCTGGTGCCGACGGCCGACAGCACGACGGCCCTCGACTCGGTCGTGAGCAGCTTGCGCGGCGTGCCGTCGGGCTTGCTGCGGTCGTAGACGATGCGGCCGCCGAAGCCGACCACGTCCATCACCGTCTCGGCCAGTTCGCCGATGGTGACGTCCACGCCGGTGCCGACGTTCAGCAGTTCTC
>JAKLDZ010000364.1 GCA_022703255.1 Myxococcota bacterium
CCTTTCTCCTGCGCCGGGCTTCGACGCGCCTGTGCCTGGGCTTCGCTCCACGATTCCTGCCCGGTACAGTATCTCCATGCCAGCCATGTTTCAAGCGATCATCTCACCCATCTTGGTGAACCGTTTCACGTCGCCGCGAGGACCCTGCACGCCTCACGCGCTCACCGCTTCGTCCGCTTGATCACTCCGCCCCCCCGCCACGGATAGTCCAATCCGTTGAAGCGGATCGTGTCGTCTTCGAATGTCGCTTCCACCTCGTCCCGATCCCCCGTCTCGTCCACAAGCTCGACATGCACCCGACCGAATCCCTCCCACCGGATGATCCGGTAGGAACGCCGTAATCGAATCCCCTGCCCCTGCGCGTCCATCGTCCCGCGGTCGAACGTCAGGATCATCGTTCCCAGTTGCATCCGCATCAACGCGTCGAGCGTGCCGTCCAGCGGGGGATTCGGCCTCGCATCGACGAGCAGCCATGATCCCTGCAGGCGCTTGTCCGCCAAAGCGATCTCCTCGGCGGTGACATCCCGCGCGTTGCCGCGGGCGCAGCTCTGGAGGGCGAGGAAGACGACGACCAGGACGAGGGCACGAGACGACATGGGGCACTCATAGTGCGCCGTCGGCGAAACGGCTCGGGGTGCCCCCCGATGCGTTCGTCCCGGCCACCCGCCGCTACGCCGCCAGCCCCGTGATCATCGCCTCCATCACCTCGGTCATCATCGTGACGTAGGCGTCGCGGACGAATCCCACGTAGCGATCACCTTTCGCCCCGCCGTCGCGGGCCAGCGCCTCGATGCCCGCCACCGTCTCCCGCCACTTCGCCTCGATCACCTCGAAGGTCCAGGTCCCGGTCAGCACCGGGGTCGTCCTCACATCCCGCGCGTCGTCGGCGTAGTCGATCCAATCGTCGATCATCTGCGTGTAGATCGAGACGTCGTACATCCACCGACGCGCCGGCTCCCCCGCATACCGATGCACCGGGAAGATGAGCCCGTCGATCGTGCCTTCCACACCCGCGAGACGATGTCCCAGCCCGCGCGGATCGGGCACGCCGGTCATCCCCTTCACCTCGGACTCGACCCACTCGATCACGCGGGCCAGCGCGGCGTCGTAGACGACCTTGTCCTCCCCCTCGATCCCGTCGGCCATCGCGACCTGCAGGGCGCGGGTGAGGGCGAGCGGCGCACGGCGCGCGTGGACCGTTTCCTCGGACGGGTTCCAGGTCCCGGCGAGGAGCCCTTTGATGCGTCGCTCCCGCTCCGCGGGCTCGATGCCGTCCATGCAGTGATCGAAGGCGTGATCGATCGCCGCGATGAAGGCCGCGATGAGGATGATGCGGCGGTGTTCGGTGGCGAGCGCGAGGCGGCCGAGGGCTTCGACCGCGACGGCTCCGGCGCGGCTCAGGGCCGGCCCCGGCAGGTGCAGCAGATCCCCTGCCCTCGCGGCGACCGCGATCGGCAGCGGCTTTCTTCGCGAGCAGAACAGCACGGTGTAGGGTGCCGACGCGTACAGATTGCACGACAGGAAACGCAGCTTCCTGCCGAACTTCTGGTCGAGCACCTCGGGCCACGTGGCCCGCACGATGGGCAGCACGAACCGGTCGTAGCTGCGGAAGACAACGCTGCGAATCGCGGTGGTGAACGCCGTGACGTCGCAGTCCGGCTGTCCCACCATGGCGCGCAGCCGGGAAATCCTCTCTTCTTCCGACAGGGACTCTGCGGTCGTGGGCATGGCTCATTCTCCGAATGCGGCGAGGTGCTCTGCAAGCGCCCTCACGATGGCTGCTGGGTGATCGGCTGCGATGGTCGGCAATCGATGCTGCCTCACCGCGGGCATCTTCCGACGAACCTCGTCGACGAGCGCGTCGGCGGCGCGCGTGCGCGCGGTCCGCTCCTCCTCGAGCTGCCGGATCGCGGCGATGAGCGCAGGGGTCGCCGAAGGGTGGTCGCGGACTTCGGTGACCCACGCGGGCGCGCCTTCGTCGGCGCGATTCAGCAGGACCGCGGTCGGGTGGCGGTGCAGAAACTCGAGCTTGCGTGCGAGATACAGCAGATCCGCCGCTGCGGACCCCGTCGGCGCTGCCACGAGCACGAACTCCGTCGCTTCGCCGAGCAGCAGCTCCTCGGCTTGCCTCGCGAGGAGCGCGAAGCGCTCCCGCACCCGGGCCAGCTCGATGAACAGGTTCGCGACGTCGGTGATGGCGCGCCCCCCCAGGACGCGTCCGAGCGCACCTTCGACCCGCCTGCGCCCCCATGCGATCACCGCGCTCCCCGCGCCCGCGGGTTGCGGCGCGACCGCCTTGTCGCTGTCGTCCTCCGCGGCACGCTGCGCGAGGCTTCCGAACCAGGCCACCGCGCGCCCCTCGAAGAGCGCCGCGAGCTGCCCCGGATACGAAACCAGATCGAGCGCATAGCGGGAGGGCGCCGTGTCCACCACCACGCAATCGAGCGGGATGTCGTCGACCGCGCGCGCTACCAGCATCACGCTCACCAGCTCGTGCACTCCGGCCGCCGCGTCGGCCATCGCAGCGTAGATCGGATTCGCGACGAGCCGTGTCAGCGCAGGAGCCTGCCCCTCGAACAGGTGCTCCACGAAGGTCCGCATCGCCTCGCGCGGATCGGGCATCAACGCGTACAGCTCCCCCGGCACGTCGGCGGGTAGCGCAACCCGCTGCGGCGTCGAGCCGATGGCCGTCTCCATCGCGTCCGCGAGACGACGCGCCGGATCCACCGTCACGACCAGGGTCTTCTTCCCTCGACGCGCGAGCGCCAGGGCGAGCGCCGCGGCAGTCGTGGTCTTGCCCACTCCGCCTCCGCCGGCGCACACGATCACCTCGGGCTGCTTGCCGCCTGCCGCACGCACACCGCGAGTCGTGGCTGCGCGGCCGATCATGCCGCAGCCTCGGCGATCAGCCACTGCGCGACCTGCGCCGTCGTCGGATCGACCGGCGCGGCGGGCAGCACGACCGGAGTGATGCTCGCCGCATGGAGCACCTCGCGCAGGGACGCGTCCGCCTCGGTCAGCGAGGCATTCCTCGCCTCGATCTCGGCGAGCAGCCCGTCGATCGCAGGAACCTCGCCCGTCGCGGCCAGCGATCGCGCGTCGTCGAGTGCCTCCACCGGAAGCGCGACCGGATAGCGATTGACCACCAGGCGCGAGGGGAACACCCCCACCTGCCGATCCATGGCGTGGCACAGCTCGAGGGTCTCCTGCAGGACCAGCCGTTCGGGGAGCGTCACGACCACGATCGACGAGCGGCCGGGAGCCAGCAGCTCCTTGCACACGCGATCGGCGAGGTCGTAGAGGGGTCCGACGCGTGCGAAGGCCCGGAGCTGCGCGGCGACGCGAAGCCAGGCGATGCCGTGCCCGGTGGCGGGCATGTCCACCACCACGCGAGCGTCGGGATGCTCCGCAGCGACCATGCGCACGCACTCGAGCATCGCCAGCTCGCGCACGGCGGGTGTGGCCCGCATGAAGCGCTTGAACGCGAAGTTGCCGAGCACCGCCTTGGCGAGCAACGCCGAGCCGAACAGCGGCGTGGCCGCGCGCGCCACGGCGTCTTGCGGCGCGATCGCCACGTGCTCGATCGGTTTCGGAGGGAGCCTCCGGAGCAGGCGCCTGCCCGACTCGCCATCGCCGAACTCCACAATCACCGCCGCCCCGCCCGCCTGGACCCTCGCAGCCGCGAGTCCCGCAGCCACCGTGGTCTTGCCGACCCCTCCCTTGCCGGTGACCAGCACGACCTGCGCGAGCGGCGGGTGCCCCGTCTTCATGGCTGCAAGCGCGTGCGACGTCGGTCGATCATCGGGGCCGTCCATACAACCGTCCCCTCGCGACGTCGAGCACCCTCCCGCCTCGTCACCCCGGCGGTTCGCCCGCCTCGCCCGCTTTGACTCCCCTCGCCCAACCGGGATAATGACCCCCCAATCCATGTCTCGCCCCACTCCGCCGGAACGTCTGTGGCAACGCCTGAAGCACGCGGGCGTGGGGACCCGTGCGGTGATCGGCGAGCTGATTCGCTCCGGCGCGGTGCTCGTGGACGGCAGGCCCGCCTCAGCCCTCACGATCGTGAACGGGGACTCCGCGATCACGCTCGACGGCGAGCCGATCGCGGCGCCGTCCCCGCCGCGCACCTTCCTGCTCAACAAGCCGGAAGGAATCGACTGCTGCATCGAGCCCCGTGAGCCCGACAGCATCGCGCGGATTCTCCAACACCTGCCGCCGGGGTTGTCTCCGGTCGGCCGCCTCGACAAGGACTCCTGCGGGCTGCTCCTGCTCACCCACGACGGCAAGCTGTGCCATCGATTGATGCACCCGGACTGTGGCCATGAGAAGGAGTACGCAGTCACCGTGGACGCGGATCCGAGCGCGGAGCAGCTCGAACGCCTGCGTTCGGGCGCGGGCTACCAGGTGGGCCCGCACCGCTACCAGCCGCGACCGTGCGAGGTGGTGCAGACCGCCCCGCGTCGATTCCGGATCACGCTGACGCAGGGCATGCACCGGCAGATACGGTACATGTGCAAGGCGGCCGGACTTCGGGTCGTGCGGCTCGAGCGCATCCGGTTGAATCGGCTGCTGCTCGGGGACCTGGCCCCGGGCGAGGCGCGCGAGCTCACGCCGGCCGAAGTCGAGCTCCTCGACCGCCTCCCCGATTCGTGCCACGGGTCGGCGAATCTCCCTCTCGATCGGAGCGAAACGTGCGTCGATTCGTAATCGTGGGCAGGACGGCGATCGCATCGGGTCGATTCCTGCCGAAGGATCTCCCCGGCACGAGCGGGCGTCTCGACGTTCTCTTGCGGTGCATACGCGCGGCCCTGCTGGTGTCGCACGGGGTACGCCGCGACACGCAGGTGTATCTGGTGCTGCTCGGAGGGGAGGAGGCGCCGCGCACGGTGCGGATTGACGGGGCGACGGCGAAATTCCTGCGGCCCGACGAGCGCAGCCTTGCGACGCTGATTGCGAAGTCGCTCGGGGCGCCGGAGCGGGGCGCGGCGGGATTCGACGAGGTGCGTCCCGGGGTGGCGATTGCGCGTGGCGGGCTGGAGTGCGTGCTGGAGGACATTGGCGGGTCGAGTCGCTACGTGCTCGAGGAAGGCGCGGCCGATCTGCGGGAGGTGCCGCTGAACGCGGAGTCCTGCACGTTCTTCGTGGGCGATCATCTCGGCTTGGATTCCGCAGCGCTGGAGGGGCTGGCCGGTGCGTCGCGGGTCGGGGTGGGGCCCGTGAGCCTGCACGCCGAAGATGCCATCGTGACGGTGATCAACGAGCTCGATCGCAGGGACGCCGCGGGGAGGCGGAGTGTCGCGACAGGGAATGGCCCCCCGGGGTCGGAGTAGGTTGGGGCGGGGAGGTCAGGGGGCCAGGGTTCGGTGGGTCATTCCGCAGCCCCGCCGCTGGTGAAGGAGAACGGCTAGTGAATGGTGCGCACGAGGCGGAAGCCGGAGGTCGGGCCGCGTGCGTGCCTGGAGACACCATAGTGGAACGCCGCGCGACAGAGCAATGACCACATGTTCGCAGAGCAACCTCGCGACTGAACCGTCTCATCGGGGCTGGGTGTCGGGAATGGATTCACCAACGGCTCCTTCCCATGGGATAGGCCGTTGAAGGTGTTGCTGACCCACTCATCTGCGTTTCCGATGATGTCGTGAAGCCCCCATCCATTGGCTTTCCTCCGCCCGGCCGGTTGAAGTCTTCGAGGCAACGTCGTCCCCGTGTTGAGACACGACCAGGCGATCTCATCGAGCTTGGGTTCAGGTTGCATGCAGGGGTCGGTATCCGGACCCATGGCGTAGGGAGTGATGTCACCCGAGTAGAACGCGGTCCTGGTGCCGGCTCGCGCAGCGTACTCCCATTCTGCTTCGGTGGGAAGCCGGAACCCTTCGCAATCGTAGACGGAGGACGCCGTGGTCTCCACGTTGACGCACGTCCAACCCTCTCCTTGTATTCCAGCATCCGGAACCGCGCAGCCGCTCAGCTTGTAGCACGGCTTCAAGGGCGGCTCGTGCTTCTCGGACAGCTTGTTCGCGAACTCGAGGGCCATCGACCACGTTACGCCGGTGACCGGACACCCAGGTTCAGAGCAGTTCGCGACTTCGCTGATGTCGAAGCTCGGATCGACCGACTCCAGTGACATCCACAGTGTCCGCGAGACCTCGTATTGCTGCATCAGGAACGGATGAGTCAGGGTCACGGGGACCTGCTCTTCGGAGTACTTGCCGCGCCCCCATTCGCTCT
>JAKLDZ010000365.1 GCA_022703255.1 Myxococcota bacterium
GGGGGACATGGCGGGGGGGGTGGGGGGGGAGCTCCACGGCGGGAGACTGCCGGGGGACGGGGGCAAGCGCAAGGGGGTCCCCTCGGTTGCGGGGTTCGGAGGCTTCTTTCGCGCCGACCCGCACCGCACCCCCACAGCGCAACACGATTCTGCTATCGGAGGTGCGACCTACCGGTGATCACGTGAAGCAGCCGTACCCCTACGAACACGCACCCCGCCTCGCTCCCCAAGGTCCGATCGACCTCGCATCGCTCACGGGGCAGAACCACGGTCCCCTCGAGATCGAGATCGGCCCGGGACGCGGCGCCTTCCTGCTCGACCGCGTCGTCGAACGCCCCGATGCGCGGATCGTGGGCCTCGAGATCCGGCAGAAGTGGGCCACGATCGTCGATGACCGTCTCCGCGCCATGGGGCAAGGGGAGCGGGCGCGCGTGTACGCGGAGGACGCCCGGCTGGTGCTCCCCCGGATGCACCCGGACGGCGGCGTGAGCGCGTTCTTCGTGCACTTCCCCGATCCATGGTGGAAGGCGCGCCAGCGCAAGCGCCTGGTGGTCGCCCTGCCCTTGCTCGATCAGATCGCGCGCCTGCTGCAGCCCGGGGGCATGCTGTTCGTGCAGACCGACGTGGTGGATCGCGGCGAGGGGTACGAGGTGCAGATCGACGCGCACGCGGCGTTCGAGAAGGACGGCGACGAGCCGGGATCGGCGCGGCTCGCGTCGTCGCCCTGGACGTCGCGCGGAAACCGGGAGCGTCGCGCGGAGCAGGACGGCATCCCCGTGCTGCGGCTGCGCTACCGGCGCAAGGCCTAGCCGGGAGCTCCGGCCCCCGGTCGCATCGGAGCGCGCTCCCCCGCCGTCGTGAAGCGACAGCCAGCGGGTGCGTTGACGCACCCGGCCGGCGCCCGTACCGATCGCCCATGGAACGCTTCGCCTGCCGACCGAGTCTCCTGCTCGTGGGGCTTGCAGCGATCGCAGCCTGCACGCCGGGCGTGCCCACTGCGGCGCCGCCGCCGACGCCGCCCACGGCCCCATCGGCTGCCCTCGGCGCGATCGCGAGCGCCTCACCGGCAGCCCCGAGCGCGAGCGGCCCGGCGAGCGTCGCGGCCGTCGCCTCCGCCCCCGGTCCACTGGGTTCGCGATTCGTTCCGGGCACCATCCGCTGCAACGAGAAGCTGTGCAAGGCGGGCAAGGAGGTGTGCTGCGCGTACGGCGACGAGGTGGGCTGTGCGGCGCGGGTGCCGATGGGAAGCGGCAGGATGCTGGAGCAGAAGCTCGAGCCGCAGCATCGAGCCTGCATGGAGCAAGTGCAGTCGAAGTACTCGATGAGCGGTGTGTCGTATTGCGACGATTCCTCCGACTGCGGTGCGAACGAGGTCTGCTGTGTGAACTGGGGCCCGGGCTCCGGGAACTCCCACACGCTCTGCGTGCCCGCCGCGCGCGACAGGTCCAACGTCTGCGAGCTCTCCGAGGCGTGCGTGGAAGGGCAGCCGTGCGCGATCGTTGGCACGCACTGCGAGGGCGGCGCGTGCGTGCTCGACAACGCCCGCGTCCGTTGCAGCGGAGTCGTCTGCGAGGGTGCGACGCCGGTATGCTGTACGCTCGAGCCGGAGACGGCGCCGGTGTGCACGTCGGCGGACAAGTGCAGGCCTGGACCCGATTCCGGTCCGTTTCCCACGGCCAACGAGTGCTCGGGGCCCTCGACCTGCCCCAAGGGGATGCTCTGCCAGCGGAACCTGTTCCACTCGTACTGCTCGGGGATGCTCGACGGAGCCAATGCGCGGCTCGTGTGCGAGACCGACAAGGACTGCCCTGCGGATCACTGCAGGATGTGGGGGGGCAAGGGAAAGCCCAAGTGCGTGTTCGACACGGACTTCTCCTACTGCACCTGTCCGTGACGGCGATCAGCGATCGCGATCGGCTGCGGCATCGAGGCCCGCGTCGGCGGGCGGGGCGCCGTGGGTGACGAGCGCGGGGAACTCGACGTTGGAGGGGGGCTCGACGAACGCGCCGAGGAAGGATCTCCACTGCACCTGATAGCGTCCGGCCGGTGAGCCGATGACGTACTGGCGAGCATGCGGGTGCACCCATGCCACGGGGACGCCGTCGACCAGGAAGAAGCGCATCGAGTCGGTCTCGTTGACCGCGACGAAGCCTTCGCCCGGAGCGCCCTTGAACTCGGGGTCGTTGCGAGGGTGCGCGGTGTCGATGGGGCGGGTGCGGAACGCGGCGACCTGCTCGCGCGTGAGGAAGATGCCGGAGGAGTTCGGCGGGAGGCCCGAGCTCGACAGCGAGGCGCCGGCAGGGGGCACGGAGAGCATGCCGGTCGGGAAGTCGGTGCGGATGTTGAGCGTGGTGACGTCGAAGGTGATCGTGCCCCCGGAAGGCCAGGTGTACTCGGCGTGGACCGGGACCTGCCCGAGGGCACAGAGGGAGGCGGAAGGCTCTGCGCCTGCGAGCTCGACGAGAGTGCGGCAGAGCAGTTGGCCGCCGAGGCCGACGTTGACGACGTGGGCTTGATCGAGCTGGAGCTTGCCGGTGGCGGTGTGGACGAGCGCGCGGCTGGTCGGGAAACCGAAGCGGGGACCGGGCGAAGGAGCGCTCTTGGCCCGCTCGTTCATCAGCGGAGTGACGTCGAGGCGGCGCTCTTCGATCAGGGCGCGCAGGGCTCCGGGGGGAACGATCCGGTAGGTGTCGGCGGAGGGCCACACCAGCACGTGACCGAATCGGTCATGGCGAGCCCGCAGCTCGGAGTACCTGGCGAGGGTGAACGACAGGGAGTCGAAGAGGATCCGCATCCGGCCGTACTCGGTCAGATCGATCGTCCAGAGCCTGCGCGTGAGCTTCCGCGCGGCATCGATCCCGGCCTGTTGGGTTTCGGGGTGATGGGGCGCCGGCGGAGGCGCAGGCCAGAACCACTCGGCGGCGAGCGTCACTCCTTGCGCTTCGCGGCCCGGGAGCTGATCGGCGGCGAGCGCCTGGTTGGCGATCAGCGCCGTCGGCGGTGGCATCCCGGCGTCGGGAAGGATCAGTCGCCCTCGCGAGTCGGCCGGAATGCCGACCATCTTGGGGGGCTGAGACGACGGGTCGGTGGTCGCGGGGGCGGAAGCGAGCGGAGCGGGCAGAATCGTCGCGTTGGGGCTGGGATTGGCGGCGTCTTCGGTCGCCTCCAGGGGCTTGTCGCGAGGCGTGCAGGCGGCGAACCCCAACGACAGGGCGATCAGGGCGAGGGAGGGTCTCACAGGCGTGCCTTTCCGACTAGGTCGCGCAGATTCATGCCGCGGCGTTCGCCGTAGCGCAACATCCCCTCGAGGACTTCCCGCGGCGCGCAGGGATCGCGGAAGCTCGCGCTGCCGACCTGCACCGCGCTGGCGCCCACCAGGAGAAACTCGATCGCGTCGTCGGCGCTCGCGATGCCCCCGATGCCCACCACGGGGATCTTCACCGCGCGGGCGACCTCCCAGACCATGCGCAGCGCGATCGGCTTGATGGCGGGGCCGGAGAGCCCGCCCGTGCGGTTGGCGAGCCTCGGCTCCCACGTCTCCGGATCCACCGCCAGCCCGCGGATCGTGTTGATCGCGCACAGCGCATCGGCTCCCGCCTCCTCGCACGCGCACGCGATCTCGGCGATGCGCCCCGCTTCCGGCGACAGCTTGATCCACACCGGTCGACGCGAGGCCTTCTTGACCGCCGCGGTCACCGTCGCGGCCATGACCGGGTCCACGCCGAACGCGATGCCCCCCTTGTCCACGTTGGGGCACGAGATGTTGACCTCGAGGGCGGCGATTCCCTCCTCGCTCTCGAGGCGTCGTGCGAGGGCGGCGAAGTCCTCGACGCTGGTGGCGAAGAGGTTGGCGATCACGGTGATGCCGCGAGCGCGCAGGTGCGGGAGCTTGTCGGCGCAGAAGGCATCGACGCCGACGTTGGCGAGGCCGATGGCGTTGAGCATGCCGGAGGCGGTCTCGCAGAGGCGCGGGGGCGGGTTTCCGACGCGCGGCAGCAGGCTCAGCCCCTTGGTGCAGATGCCGCCGAGGGAAGCGACGTCGAAGTAGGGCTCGAACTCCAGGCCGTAGCCGAAGGTTCCCGACGCGGTGAGCACCGGGTTGCGCAGCACCAGGGGGCCGAGGGTGACGCGTGGGTCGCAGGCCATCTCATCGCCCCCAATCCACGGCGAAACCGTCCACGCACGGGCCCTGCGAGCAGGCGTACAGATAGCCTCCCCCGGCCCGCGGCACCGCGCAGCCCAGGCACGCGCCGAAGCCGCACCCCATCACCGCCTCCAGCGACACCTCGCACAGCGCCCCGGCGTCGCGACACATGCCCGCCACCGCCGCCATCATCCGACGCGGCCCGCACACGAACGCCTTCACGCGTCCGTTCGTGTCACGAAGCACTTGCTCCAGCAGACGCGTCACCAGGCCCGTCTCGCCCGAAGAGCCGTCCTCCGTGGCGATGCGCAGCTCGGCCACGCGCCCGAGCGCGCCGTCGAGAGGCAGCTCGCACGCCGTGCGGCCACCGTACAGCGCGATCGGCTCGCGTCCAAGCGATGCCAGGGATCGCGCGAGGAACAGCAAGGGGCAGACGCCGACACCTCCGGCCACGAGCACGGGGGTGCGATCCGCGGGGCAGGGGGACCAGCCGCGTCCGAGCGGAGCGTGGAAGGTGAACAGCTCGCCGGGGGAGGCCGTGGCGAGACGCCGGGTGCCCTCGCCCACGACCTTCACGAGGATGGAGGGGGTCTTGCCGGCCTCGAGGAGGCTCATGGGACGGGGCAGGAAGGGGGAGGAGCCCCAGGCCGCGCCGCGGACCATGGCGAACTGGCCCGGTTCGGCCTCGAGGGGACGATCGAGCTCGAAGGTGAGCACGTGGTGCGTGGAGCCGACGGCTTCGCGGCGCAGCAGCGGAGCGACGAGCTGTCGGGCCAGGGGGCCGCCGTGGCAATCGGGGGCGCGGGAGGGTTCCACTACAGCCGCACCTCGTCGCGGCCAGGCACGATCTGTCCGGTCTCGGGATCGAGCACCATGACCATCTCGAGCGCGTCCTCCCCGTTGTCGGAGTAGTAGCCGGGGCGAAGGCCGATCGCGAAGAAGCCCATGCTGCGGTAGAGCTGCACGGCGGGCTGGTTGCCGAGGCGGACCTCGAGCACGATGAGGCGGACCTTGCGCTCGCGCGCATAGGCGAGGCCGGTCTCCATGAGGGCGAGGCCCACGCCGCGTCTGCGGTGGGTGCTGGAGGTGGCGACGTTCAGGATGTGGAGCTCGTCGGCGACGTGCCAGGTGACGAGGTAGCCGACGGGGGTGCCGCGTGCGCGCGTGCCGGGGAGCCTGGCGACCCAGGCGTGGGTGAAGGGACGCGAGATCTCCTCGCGCGCGTCCATGCGGGTGCCGGAGGAGAACGACGCCTCGCCGATGGCGTTGATGGCGTCCAGGTCGGGATCGTTGGCGAGCAGGGGCTCGATCACGACGGGCAGGGGCACCTTGTTCGGCATGGCAGCTACAACCTAGCAGCGCACGGCGCACGGCGGGAAGTGCCTGCGCGAGTGGGAGTCAGCCGGCGGGAGGCGGCGTCGAAGCGGTGCGCACCGACAGGCCGGGCATCCGCTCCACGAGCGCAGCGCCGTCGACGAGCAAGGCCGGGGAGCCGGTGGGAGTGACGACGACGCCGGCGTAGGGGCCTGCGACGGCGAGGAGCGGCGGAGCGGGTCGGGCAGCGACACGGTCGAGCTTGCCGATGCGTTCGACGCGGACGGGAGCGGAGGCGCGCGCGAGGTCATGCCCCAGGACCACGACGAAGGGGCCGCGGTCGTGGGTCGGTGTGAACGGATCGAGGCAGGCCGCGAGCGAGGGAGCCGCGGCATCGCTGCTCGCGTCGGCCCGTCGCACGTGCAGGATGCCCGCGCAGGCGAGGGCGAAAGAGCGTCCGGCGGACTCGACCCACAGAGCGGGGATCAGGCCGCGTGCGACGACAGGGAGCTCGAGGGAGGCAGCGAAGCCGAGGCCCGGATTGTTCGTGATGCGAATCGTTCCGCCGTAGCGCCTCACGACCTGCTGCACCAGGTCGAGGCCCACACCGCGTCCCGCCAGCAGATCGGGCGAAGCCTGCGTCGTCAGCCCGGGGGTGAACAGCAGCTCCAGCAGCATGTCGTCCGCCGCCTGCCCGGCGAGCTCCGCGCCGATGGCCCCCGAAGCGATGGCCTCGCGCCGTACCGCCTCGGCATCCACGCC
>JAKLDZ010000366.1 GCA_022703255.1 Myxococcota bacterium
ACGGGCGCATTCCCGTCGCTCCCCGCCCCGCCGTCCGTGGCTGTGACGTCCGAGGTCCCTATTGCGTCCTTGCCTGTCATCGAATCCGTGGGAGCGGATCCATCCAGTCCGCCGAAGGGGCTAGCGGGTTCTGCCGATTCGCCGCACGCGAGGAGACCGAGGCAGAGTGCCGCGGCGAATGCCGAGTGTCCGAGGGGAGAGGAGACAGTCCGTGGGAGATGCAGCATTTTGTTGGTCCTTCCGGGCGACTCCGTCGGAATGACGGCGACATGGGTGATGTCCCAGCGAACTGCAGTTCATGTGCCAGCGGGGCGATGCGGCCGCCATGGCCGAGGGGGTGTCATGGGGCGAGGTTCTTCTGCAGGATCGTGCGCACCGCCTGCTGCCGATCGGTCATCACCTTGTCCGTGCAGGCGCTCTTGTCACTGGGACACTCGAGGTCCCACCCGTCCCACTCCCGGAACGCATGGTAGCTCCAGTCCCAGCCGTACCCCTCGAACAGGTCCATCACGTCGGTCAGATACTGGGCCGCCCCGGGGGCCCATCGGACGGCGGAGAACTCCCCGATGTAGATCGGAGAGCGCGTGAGGTTCTGGAACGCGACCACGGGCGCCAGCGCCCCTTGCAGCGCCGCCTTGTCCCACGTCTTGCCCTGGATCGTCCCCGGGTAGGTCGTGGTGTCGTCGTAGCCCGCGAGCACCTGCTGGTGCGTGAAGGCCCCGGGCTCGTACATGTGCACGCTGTAGATCACGCCGGGCAGATCAATCGGATAGAGATTGCGAATCGCGGAGGGCCCGCCGCCGGGCGAAGGCTCCACGATGATCGCCTTGGACGCGTCGATGGCGCGGATCGCCTTGCCGGTCTTCTCGGCGAGCTGCTCCCACACGAGCAGCCCCGGGCGGAGCTGGGTCTCGAAGGGCTCGTTGGCGAGGTCATAGGCCCACACGGTGGAATCCGCGGCATACCGCTGGGCGATGGACTTCCACGCTTCCACGAACCGGTCCTGGTTCTGCTCGGAGGCATCCCAGTTCAGCGACAGGTTGTGCAGGTCCACGATCACGCGAATTCCCGCCTGCTTCAGCAACGGCAGCGCGGCGTCGAGACGCGACAGCCCGGTCTCGACGACCGCGTCGAACTGCGGGTGATTGAGCCCGCTCTTGTCCGCGAAGTCCGCCGGGCTGAGCTGCCAACGCACGTTGTTGGCGCCCCAGGACTGCAGCGTGCTCACGGCTGCCTGTCGCGTGGCGTCGTCCGGCCACGGCGATATCATGAAGCCCCGGAGTCCCGGCTCGACATGCCCCTTGTCGATCGGGCAGGCAGGATCGACCTGCACCGTCGGCCCGCAGGCGAGAAGCTGCACGGAGAAGTCGTCGAACCACACCTTGCCCGTCACCGCCTCGAGCCCGAGGATCAGCTTCGCCGACACCAGGTCGCTCGGCACCTCGAGGACCGAGGTGAACACGGTCCAATCGAAGGTGCCCGTCCCGATCGCGATTTGCGGCCAGGACTTGGTGCCATCGGCGTGCTCGAGGGCGAGCATGACCTTGATACCGTTCCACGATGCGGGCTTGTCGGAGACATTCTGCGCCTTGACGCGCACGCTCACGTAGGCCCGGGTCCATTTCAGCTGATTGGCCGGGAAGACGTGCTGCACGCTGACCGAGGTCTGGGAGGAGCCGCTCGGATTGTCGATGGCGAGGCTCTTGCCGCTGCCTCCGAAGCCCGTCTCGAGGGCATACGGCCCCTGCGTGAAGTCGCCCTGGACCGAGGCTGCGTCGTCGAAGGACTGCTGGAACACCGGGCCGGATGGGGGAGTGCAGGGGACGATGGTGCGCTGGCAAGCGGGGGCAGTGTCCGGAGCGGCGTCGGGAGCGGAGTCGGACGTGGAGTCCGCGGAGGCCTCGATGGGCGAATCCGCAGAGGCATCTGCAGCGGAATCCGCGGAGGCCTCGCCGGAGACGTCGGAAGAGGCGTCGGGCGTGGTGTCGAGCGGAGAAGAGGAGTCATCGGAGCCGGAGCATCCGAGGAGCAGGAATGCGAAGACCGTGGGAGCGAGTCTCATGGTGACGAGGAGGGTAGCGCAGGAAAGGGGAGTCGTTGCGGGGAAAATGGGGGAGGAGAGCGGGATGCGTCGTTGTCCGGACGAGGGGGGAGTTGCGGAGTCGCCCCCAAGGCAGCCGCTGCAAGAAGAGATCGCATGGGCAGCGCCTCTGTTCTCTACCCCTCCACGAGCCGCATCAGCGCCGTCGGATCCAGCACCTCGAACCCCAATCCCCGCGGGTAGTCCCGCCCATTGCCGGTCAGGAGCACGTCGGCCTCGCCCGCGAGCGCAACCTCCACGAAACAACGATCGTCCGGATCCAGCAGCTCCCCGGAATACGGCTCGACCACCCGCACGGTCTCACCGTGGTCGATCAACCTCGCCAGCAGCGCCTTCGACCTGCCAGGCTCGATGCTCTTGAACTTCGGCCTCGCGAGCACCTCGCGGTACTCCCGCTCAATGCGAGCGTCGTATAGCACGCGATCGCCGCGCCGCAGCATCGCCTCGAGGGCGCAGTCGGCCTGTCTGGCCGGGTGCAGCAGGGCGGAGACGATCACGTTGGTATCGACGACGACGCGCAAGGCAACCACAGTGGCAGGAGGCAACGCCCGGTGCAAGGTGCTACCCTCGCCTCGCGATGAAGTTCGAACAGCTCGATCGACGGATGCGCGTGTACGAGACGGCTCACGACCACTGCGTGCTGCCCGGGATGTACATGGTTGCGCGCATCGACGGCCGCTCGTTTTCGCACCTGACGCGTGTGGCGCACGAGTTCGACGCGCCCTACGACGAGCGCTTCCGCGACTGCATGGTGGCCACGCTGGAGCACCTGTTCGACTGCGGCTTCTCGGTCGTCTACGGCTACACGCAGAGCGACGAGCTGTCGCTCCTGTTTCGCCGCGACGAGTCGGCGTTCGGGCGCAAGCTGCGCAAGTTCCTGTCCGTGCTCGCGGGCGAGGCCAGCGCGCGCTTCTCGATCGCGCTCGGGGAGCCGGCCGCGTTCGACTGCCGCATCTCGCAGTTCCCCACGGTCGATGACGTGGTCGACTACTTCCGGTGGCGCAGCGAGGACGCGCATCGCAACGCGTTGAATGGCCACTGCTACTGGCTGCTGCGGCGTCAGGGGCTCGACGATCACGCCGCCACGGTGAAGCTTCGGGGGGTGTCGGTGGCCGATCGCAATGAACTCCTGTTCCAGCATGGAATCAACTTCAACGATGTTCCTGCGTGGCAGAAGCGCGGGATTGGTGCCTACTGGCGGCAGCAGGAGCAGCCCGGAATCGACCCGCGCACCGGCGCTGCGAACGTGTCCATCCGGCGCTACGTGTTTATCGATCGGGAGCTGCCCATGAAGGACCGATACGACGCGTTCGTGAGGGGAATCGTCGAGGGGGCGTAGGGCACGCGGGGGGCGGGGATCGGTGGAGCCGCCGCCGGCCGAGGCCGACGGCTGGACAGCACCGGTTGAACGGAAGTACAAGCCCCCTCCGGGGGCTCATCTCGTGTGCAGGGGGCGACTCGTTCGCTCCAGGGGCGACCTCGACACGATCGAATGGTGCGTTCGTTCCGGACGCGCCCTGTGCAGCAGCCGGCGTCATCGCATCCGGGGAGCCCGCGGAGCGGGCTTGAATCGAGTACGAATTGGGAGCCGTCCAGGCGTCGGCCTTGGCCGGCGCTTTCGTGCGCGAGACTTTCGTGCGCGAGACCGGGCCTGGGAGGCCCCAATGCCTCCGGCAGGGGGGTCGGTCGCGCGAAGCAACCGGACAGACCGGTCTCGGCGTACCCCCCAAAAGAGGTAAAGCGGTCTGTCGCGCGTTCCAGCCAGAGCGAAAGATGGCCGAGAAACCTTGCGAAGCGCATCCGCATGGTGTCTCCTATCCTGGGTAGCTACGAACATGGAACTCGATCACGACCCCGTCACCGCGAGAGCCCAAGGGCGGGTGGGGGCGACCCTGCGCGACAAGTGGCGCCTCGACTCGCTGCTCGGCGTGGGAGGCATGGCGGCGGTCTACGCAGCGACGCACCGGAACGGCGCGCGGGGGGCGATCAAGATCCTGCACGCGGAGCTGGCGGTGGACGCGGGGGTGCGGCAGCGGTTCCTGCGCGAGGGGTATGCGGCGAACACCGTGGCGCATCGCGGTGTGGTGAAGGTCCTCGACGACGACGTGCTCGAGGACGGGTCCGTGTTCCTGGTGATGGAGCTGCTGGAAGGCGAGTCGCTCGAATCGCGGCGCGAGCGGATGGGGGGACGGCTCCCTCCGCCGGACGTGCTCTCGGCGGCGGACCAGCTCCTCGACGTGCTGATCGCGGCGCACGCGAAGGGGATCGTGCACCGGGATCTGAAGCCGGACAACGTGTTCGTGACGACGGACGGGCAGGTGAAGGTGCTCGACTTCGGGATCGCGAAGCTGCGTCAGACGAGCACGGGGAGCCGGGCGACGCGGACCGGGTCGGCGATGGGCACGCCGGCGTACATGCCGCCGGAGCAAGCGCGCGGGCGCTGGGAGCTGGTGGATGCGCGTTCGGACCTCTGGGCGGTGGGAGCGACGATGTACTCGCTGCTCACCGGGCGGTTGGTGCATGAGGCCGCGACGGCGAACGAGCAGTTGCTGGCGGCGATGACGATGCATGCGCCGTCGGTGGGGCTGAACGAGGACTTCGGACCGGCGTTGGTGGCGGTGGTGGATCGCGCGCTCGTGTTCGATCCGGCGCATCGTTGGCAGGACGCGGCGAGCATGCAGGAGGCGGTGCGGGAGGCGTACCACGCGACCTTCCGGGCGCCGATCTCGATGGCGCCCAAGCTGTCGAGTCCGCCGCCGAGGCCGGAAGCGGCGAGCACGATCGCGGCGAAGCCCGCGCCGATGGTCACGACCGGAGGGGCGGTTGCGCGAGGGCAGACAGGGGTCGAGCTCGAGCGGGCCCCCTCCGCGCCGCGATGGGTCTGGGGCGTGGTTGCAGGCATCGGGGCCGTCGTGGCCGCGAGCGTGTTGGGGGTGGTGGTGCTGGTCCGGAGTCCGGACCCGTCGCCGCATTCCGCGACGGCTTCGTCGCAACCCGAACAAGCTGCGGAGGTGGTGGCAAGCTCGGCTCCCGTGGAATCCCCAAGACCCGCGGCCTCGATCCAGGCGATCGACGTCAACGCGCTGCCGTCGGCGAGCGCGCCGGCCGGGAGCGGGAAGGCGCGCGGCGCGAGCGGGCAGCCTGTCGGCGGTGCGAACACGGGGAAGCCGGTTGCTCCGCCGCCCAGGAAGGCGCCCGGTCCATCGGTGGACGAGATGATGGACAAGAGGAGGTAGCGAGCGATGGCAGGGAGATGGGCGACGCTGTCTGCGACGCTGATGGCGCTGCTCGTGTCGTCGGCCGCGATGGCGCAGGGCAGCGATCCAGGGGCCGCGGACGCCTAGTTCCGGGCGGGGCGCGACGCGATGAAGAACAAGGACTACGCGACGGCCTGCCCGAAGTTCGCGGAGAGCCAGCGACTCGACCCTGCGCCGGGCACGCTGCTGAATCTGGCTCAGTGTGAGGAGAAGCTGGGGAAGACGGCGTCGGCGGTGGCGGACTACAAGCTGGCTGCGGAGTCCTTTGCCCCGTCCGATCCTCGCCTCGCCTATGCGAGGACGCGTGTTGCCGCGCTGTCCGCCACGGTTCCGAGGCTCACGGTGAAGCTCAAGGCCGGCGCGCCCGAAGGGACGAAGGTAGTTCGAAGCGGAGTGGAGCTGGAGACGACGGGTCTGGGCACGGCCCAGATGGTGGATCCAGGGGAGCACGAGATCGTGGTGTCGGCTCCGGGGCGAAAGAAGAACAAGACAACGATTGTCATGAAGGCCGGAGAGTGGCGGGCCGTGACGGTGGCGGCGAGCGAGGAGGCAGCGGAGGACACGGACGAACCGTCGGAGAAGGGCAAATCGTCGGGCTCTGCCGAGGGAAGCGGGAGTCGGATGCGGACGCTGGGGTACGTTGCGGGCGGGGTGGGGGTAGTTGGATTGTTGGCCGGAACGTACTTCGCAATGAGCGCCAAGGATCAGGACGAGAAGGCGCTTCGAACGTACGATGACGCCTCCGGGACGTGCATGGATCAGGCGTGCGTGGACTGGACGGACAAGTCGCGGAGCTCCTCGAAGAAGGCGGTTGCGGGGTTTGTGGGGGGAGGGGTGCT
>JAKLDZ010000367.1 GCA_022703255.1 Myxococcota bacterium
AGTCGTCCTGGAGGGTACGAATCGAGGGGCGACCCTGGTGATCACGCGATCGCGGCACACGATCGGGCGCCACGCGACCAACGATCTGGTGCTCGACGATTCCGCGGTTTCGCTGGTGCACCTGGAGATCGAGCGAGCGGCCGGGAATCGGATCACGGTGCGCGACGCGGGCAGCACCAACGGCACGTGGTTCGGGGCCAATCGCATCGTGGAGGTGCAGCTGTCGCCGGGAGCGGTCGTGCGGGTCGGAAGCAGCCTGCTGCGCGTCGAGGAACACGAACGCACCTCTCCGGCCGAGGTGAGCGGACAGAATCGCTTCGAGGGTCTCGTCGGCGCTTCGCTCGAGATGCGCGAGCTGTTCGCGGTGCTCGAGAGGATCGCCCCCAAGAACCTGTCGGTGCTGGTCGAAGGCGAAACCGGAACCGGCAAGGAGGAGGTGGCGCGAGCCGTCCACGCTCGCAGCACGCGGAGCCAGGCGCCGTTCGTGGTGCTCGACGCCGCGGCGATCCCCCCCACGCTGGCGGAGTCCACGTTGTTCGGTCACGAGCGCGGTGCGTTCACCGGTGCGGATGCCCGTCACGTGGGCGCGTTCGAACGGGCCAATGGCGGGACCATCTTGCTCGACGAGGTCGGTGAGCTGCCGATGCCGTTGCAGCCGAAGCTGCTGCGGGTGCTGGAGCGCCGGGAGGTGGAGCGTGTCGGAGGCCGCGAGGCGATTCCGGTGAACGTGCGAGTGATCGCGGCGACCCACAGGGACTTGCGCAGGGAAGTGGAGGCGGGGCGGTTCCGCGACGATCTGTACTTCCGACTGGCGCAAGTGAGGCTGGCGGTCCCCGCGCTGCGTGCGCGCCCCGGCGACATCCCCCTGCTCGCGGAGGCGTTCCTCAATGCGTGCGCGGAGCCGGGGGCGTTGCCCGCGACGTTGGACGGGGAAGCGTTGGCGGAGCTGGTGTCGCGGCCGTGGCCGGGCAACGTGCGCGAGCTCAAGAACGTGATGATGAGATCGTCGGCGCTGTGCGAGGGCGGGGTGATCACCAAGAGCGACATCGGCACCGGTGGATTCGGGTTCCAGGGGGCGCAGCAGGAGGGCGATGCGTTCGACATTGGGGGATCGTTTGCGGATGCCAAGGCGCGGGCGATCGATCGCTTCGAGCGGATCTACCTGGAGGCGCTGATGCGACGGAGCCGGGGCAATCTGTCGAAGGCCTCGCGGGACTCGGGGATCGCGCGCAACCACCTGCGGGACTTGCTGCGCAAGCGAGGGCTGTACGAGCCGGTGACCGAGCAGGGCGAGTAGGCGGGGTTGGGCGAGGGGGCTGGGCGCGGAGAGGCGGTCCGCGGCGGGGCGACGTGTACCCTTGACTTGTTCTGGTCATATGCTCATAATCGCTTCCCCCCATGCCTCGCCCCCCCTGCTGTCGTCGTGTCTCCGGAAGCCCCGCGTACGTGCTGTTTGCGCCGGTCGGCGGCGTTCCGAGTCGGCTCGAGCAACTGGCCATGACGCTCGACGAGCTCGAGGCGATTCGTCTGGCGGATCTGGAGGGGCTGTATCAGGAGCAAGCCGCGGAGCGCATGGGGGTATCCCGGGCGACTTTCGGACGCATCGTGATGGCGGCGCGTCGCAAGGTTGCCGAGACGCTGGTGGCGGGAAAGGCGCTGCGGATCGAGGGGGGTGTGATTGCACACGATCCGAATCCGCCGCCGCGGTGTCGGGCGTGTCATCACGAGTGCCAGGGGGTGTCGGAGGGAGAAAACGACTGCGCACGATGCGGCTGTCGGGCTCACGCCGACGGAGGGCGACGCGCGAGCCATCGAGGTGGACGAGAAGGGTGTCCGTGCGCCCGGGAGGATTGTCCCGGAGCGCGCTGCAAGGAGAAGCAACAATGAATCTGTGTATTCCCGTCACGCAGGATCTTGGGCTGCAGAGCCCGGTTTGCATGCACTTCGGGTCGGCGCCGCTGTTCCTGCTCGTCGATACCGACAGTGGTGCGACGGAGACGATCGTGAATCAGAACATGCACCACGGGCATGGGGGGTGTCAGCCGTTGCGTGCGCTGGCGGGTCACGACGTCGACGCGGTGGTCGTGGGGGGAATCGGGATGGGGGCGATGATGAAGCTGCAGGCCGCGGGGATCCGCGTGTACCTTGCGGATCGGCCGACGGTGCAGGAGGCGCTGGCGGCGTGCAAGGCTGGGACGTTGCAGGATGCGGATCCGTCGCGCGCCTGCGCGCACCATGGCCACGATCACGACGGACACGGGCACCACGGGCACGGTCCTTGCGGATCATGATACGAGCCCCTCACCGCTGCGGGTGAATCCGGATCACGGGCTGTCGCGCAGCAGCCAGCCCGCCCCGCGTTCCGCCGGAGAACCATGAACGACGCCAAAGGACAGTCCAGATGAGCTCGCGAACGAAGCGTTCGCTCGATCCGCCGGCAACGCCCCTGTCCACGGTGTCGACGGAGTCGATCCTCGAGAGCATTTCGGACGGCGTGTTCACGGTGGACGAGCGGTGGCGGATCACGTCGTTCAACCGGGCAGCGGAAGCCATCACGGGGATATCGCGCGAGGACGCCCTGGGGCGGCTCTGCTCGGAGGTATTCCGGGCGAGCATGTGCGAGCGTGACTGTGCGCTCCGGCACACGCTCGACACCGGAAACGCGGTGGTGAACAAGGCGGCGTTCATCGTGGATGCGCAGGGCAGGCGCATCCCGGTCAGCGTCTCCACGGCCCTGCTGCGCAATCGGGAGGGGCGGTTCGCCGGTGGAGCGGAGACGTTCCGGGATCTGACGCTCATCGAGGAGATGCGCAGCAAGATCCAGGAGCGCTTCCAGGCGGGCGAGCTGTTCAGCCGGAGTGCAGCGATGCGACGGGTGCTCGAGCTGTTGCCACGCATTGCGGACAGCGAGAGCACGGTCCTCATCCAGGGCGAGACCGGCACTGGCAAGGAGCTGGTCGCGAGGACGATCCATGATCTCAGCAGCCGACGCGCCGGTCCCTTCGTCGCGGTCAACTGCGGCGCGCTGCCGGACACGCTGCTCGAGTCCGAGCTGTTCGGCTACAAGGCGGGGGCCTTCACCGGCGCGACCCGCGACAAGCCCGGCCGCTTCGCCATGGCCGAAGGCGGCACGCTCTTCCTCGACGAGATCGGCGAGGTCAGCCCGGCCCTGCAGGTGCGTCTGCTGCGCGTGCTCCAGGAGAGGACCTACGAGCCCCTCGGCTCCACGCGCTCGCAAACCTCCCACGCCCGAATCATCACGGCGAGCAACAAGGACCTGGCGGAGATGGTCGCCGCAGGCTCGTTCCGTCGCGACCTGTTCTATCGCATCCACGTGATGAAAGTGGAGCTGCCTCCGCTCCGGAATCGTCGCGAGGACATTCCCCTGCTCGTGGACCACCTGCTGTCCAAGTTCAATGCGGCCCAGGGCAAGCACGTGGCGGGAGTGAGCGCCGACGTGCTCGACCTGTTCCTTGCCCACGACTTCCCGGGCAACGTGAGAGAGCTGCAGAACGTGATCGAGCACGCGTTCGTGCTGTGCTCCGAGGGGCTGATCCAGTTGGCCCACCTGCCGCGGGAGATGGTTCCGACGGCCATTCGAGGCTCCGGGCTGCGCAAGATCTCGGAGGTCATCCAGGCCAGCGAGGCGCGGGCCATCCTCGACGCGCTGCAACGCAACGACTGGAATCGTCTCGCCGCCTCGCGGGAGCTCGGCATGCACAAGAGCACGCTCTTCCGCAAGGTCAAGCTGCTTGGCCTCGAGCTGCCGGAGCAGGACGGAAGGCGTCGCGGGGGCCGCTCCGGCAAGGGAGTTGCCGGCTGACAATGGCACGCCGCACCGATTCGCTCCGCCCAAGCCCGCCCCTTCGAGCCTGTGACCTTCCAACGAGCGTCCCCGCCAACAGGGTCGCACATCGGCAACCGTCTCACCTCGAGCCGTCGCACGGAAACGACTCCATGAGAGGACGCTCCCGCCGACATCCGCGGAAAAGCATCATCGCGGGGAGCGGGCGATTGGCACAGAACCTGCCTAGTCGAGGAGACCGCATGACCACTCCCCAGCCCCCCTGCCCGCACGGCAGACGCCCGCTGCAGGGTGACGGCTTCTTTGGGGCTCTCTTCCAAGCCTGGTTGCGCGCCTGCCTCATCCTCTGCCTCTCCGGTCTCCCCGCAACGCTCCACTTCATTCTCGTCCCGCACCAGTGGTGCGCCTACCACCATCGGGTCGAGCACACCGCCGATCGGGATTCTCACAACACCTCCCCGGGCGCCTCGGAGCACCCGGCCGTCGACCATTCTTCACGTGAGGAGACGACAGCCGCTCACGATGACTGCTCCGCCACGCTGTCGACCTCTCCGTCGTTGAGTCTCCAGCCCCTGGCTCTCGCGAGCGTGTCGTCCTGTGAGAGCGAGGTCCCCGTATTCGAAGTCCTGGCAGCGCCTGCGCTCTCCGCCCCCATTTCCTACGCACCCAAACGCTCCCCCCCTGCAATCCGGCTCTGATTGCCGTGAGCGACGGAAGCGGGCCCCAACCACGCTCCTCCGTCGTCGGGATGGGCAGTGAGCACCGATCGAAGCGTCGCGCCATGGGGCGCCGCCTCGGATCCGGCCCCGGTGATCGGGCTCGTCGGAAGCACCCGCGGAACCCGGGGACCCCATGTCCCCGCAGCGGCCGCAGGAGGAATGCGTGGGCTTCGCAAAGAGCATCGATCGAACGGTCCAATCCGCCAGAGGCGTTGCGCTGCTGGCAGGAGCGCTTGCATTCGTTGCACCCGGGCAGGCGTGGGCCCAGCCCGACGCCACCACCGCGCCCGAGCTCATCCAGCGCGTGGATCCCGTCTATCCCCCTGCGGAGACGGGCAAGTCGGCAGAGGTCGTGCTGCTGCTGACCCTCGACGACAAGGGTGCGGTCACGGAGGTGACGGTAGCGGTGTCGGGTGGAGCGGAGTTCGACAAGGCCGCATCGGAAGCGGTGCGGCAGTGGCGTTTCCGTCCTGCGATGCGGGGCGGTCAGGCGGTCGCCAGCCGCATCCGGGTGCCGATGACCTTCGCTCCGGCTCCTCCGCCTCCCCCCGTTCAAATCACCCCGGCTTCGCCGCAGCCCCCCGGCGCAACGGCTTCCCCGGGAACAGCCCCGGGCAGCGCGGCACAGGAGGAGCCTCCCCCGGCGCCTCCCCCCACCTCGTCACCCGCATTCCCCAAAGGCTATCTCGAGGTCAAAGTCGCCGGGGAGCGGCGCCCGCAGGCCACCTCCACGTCCGAATACCAGATTCCAGTCGGGCAGCTCCGCGTGATTCCGCGCAAGAGCGCCACCGAGTTCATGATGCTCGCCCCCGGCGTGCTCACCACCAATCATGGCGGCGAGGGCCACGCGCACGAGACCTACATTCGAGGCTTCGCGTCGAAGGAGGGACAGGACATCGAGTACACGGTCGACGGCGTCCCGGTCAACGACGTGAGCAATCCGCACGGGCACGGTTACGCCGACTTGTACTTCATGCCGCCGGAGTTCGTGCGTTCGGTGACGATCACCTCCGGTCCGTTCGACCCCTCGCAGGGAGACTTCGCCTTCGCGGGGTCGGCCAACTACCAGCTCGGAGTGGACGAGCGAGGCTCGCGCGTCAGCTACGGGTTCGGTTCCTTTGGCACGCACCGGATGCTGCTTTCGTACGCGCCGAAGGAATCGCATCGCGACACCTTCGCTGGCTTCGAGCTGTATCGCTCCAATGGCTTCGGCACCAACCGGGCTGCCCAGCGCGCCCTCGGTCTCGGTCGCTACGGCGGAGTCTGGGAGGGGAGCGGTACCACCTGGCACGTCACCGCTTTCGGCTACGCGGCGCGATTCGATCAGCCGGGCGTCGTGCGGCAGGACGACTACGACGCGAAGCGGATGGGGTTCTTCGACACCTACGACCCCAACCAGGGCGGGGAGAGCTCCCGGATGCTCGTCTCGTTCGACACCATCTCCGGCGCCGCGGATCGGCGTTTCCGCCAGACCACCTGGGCGGGCCTGCGCGCGATGCGTCTGCGGGTCAACTTCACCGGTTGGCTCACGGATGCGGCGGTGACGGCCGGCGGCGAGAAGATGGTGCAGCGCGGCGACGGCCTCGAGATGCGGTATGCGTCGACCACGGCGGGCTCGCGCGGCAGCTATGATCTGGTGTCCCGCTTC
>JAKLDZ010000368.1 GCA_022703255.1 Myxococcota bacterium
ACGGACCTGTTGCACCGCAGACGGCACCCGCAAGTGAAGCACCGATTGGCGGGTGGCGAGGTCCCAAATCACTGCGACGCGATCGTCGGATCCCGTCGCCAGCCATCGCTCGTCGGATGAGATGTCCATCGTGTTCACCCATTGGCGATGTCCGGTGAACTCCCCGATTCGCGCGCCGGAGGCGAGGTCCCATTCGATGACACGCCGATCCTTACCCACGCTGAATCCCCTCTTGCCGTCCCGCGACAACGCCACATCCGACACCCAGTCCGCGTGCGCGAACGTGCGCTCGAGCTTCCCGGTCTGCAGATCCCACAGCCTCATCAGGCGATCATTGCACGCCGTCACCACCCTCCGACCATCCTGGGATACCGCGAGCCCCGTGGACCAGTCCCCGTGCGGCGCAAGCGTCCTCCGGATCTCTCCGCTCGCCGCGTCCCACACCAACGCCGTGCCGTCGTGGGATCCCGACACGATCGAACGGCCGTCCGGCGTGAATCGAACTGCCTGCACGTCGGCCTTGTGACCACGCAGCTCCCGCACGAGCTGCCCCGTCGCCACGTCCCACAATCGCACCGTGTCGTCGATGGCCCCGCTCGCAAGCCGCTTGCCGTCCGGAGAAAACGCCAGCCCGTACACCGTGTCCGTGTGCCCCGTCATCGCCCGAACTCGCGCCCCCGTCCTGCCGTCCCACAGCCGTACAGCCCGGTCCGCACCCGCCGTCGCAATCCACCCCCCGTCCGGAGACCAGGTCACGCCCCCCACCCAGTCCCCATGCTGAATGCGAAGAATTCCGTCGTCGGGCGCCAACGCCCACACGCGTACCGTACTGTCCTGCGCTGCCGTCACCAGCGATCGCCCATCGGGCGCAAACACCACCGACGTCACCGCCTCGCTGCCTCCGTCCACCGTCGTGAGCATCTTGCCCGTCGCGGCGTCCCACAAACGCCACGTGTGATCGAGCCCGCCGGTCGCAATCCATCGCCCGTCGGGCGAATAGTCCACGTCGTACAAGGCGTCGTAGCTCCCCTCCAGCGTCAGCTTGCGCACCCCGGTCTCCACGTCCCACACCCGGGCAGTGCGGTCCCAGCTCGCCGTCGCCAGACTGCGGCTGTCCGGCGAAAACGCCAGCTCGTACAGCGCGCCGTCGTGCCCCGTGATCCGATGCCGCACCTTGCCCGTCTCCGCCTCGTAAATCCGCGCTGTCTTGTCCCAGCTCGACGAAGCCAACCACTTTCCGTCGGGCGAGAACTCCAGCCCGCGCACCCGATCGGTGTGCGGCTCGATCTCGAAGCGCGGCTCCAACGACGCGGCATCGAGCATCGCGATCTTGCCGCTGCGCTGTCCCACGGCGATGGTCCGGAGGTCCGGACTCCACCCGAGCGCGTGCAGGGAGGAGGAGAAGGGGGCGGACGTCTTCACCGGCTCGCGCTGGCCGATCCGCCACACGCGCACGGTTCGATCGTTGCCGGCCGTGGCGAAGAGCGCGGGATCGGAGGAGACGGCGACGACGTGGATCTTGTCGGTGTGCGCGGGGATGCGCTCGACGACGCGTCCGCTTGCGGCATCGGCCAGCAGGACGGTTCCGGCGTAGTCGCCGCCGATCACGTACTTGCCGTCGGCGGTGAAGCCCGAGTGCGTGAGCGCCACCTCGGAGGGGATGACCACGGCGAGGCGCTGGACGAAGCGGTGATCGGTGTGGAGCAGCAGGGAGACGGCGTCGACACGCAGCCAGGCAGCATCGGGCTCCCGCGCGGCGTAGTGCTCGTCGTACACGGCGCCCCAGGGGTTGGCCGGGTTGTGGACGAGGGAAGCGGCCGCGAAAACGCGCGCGGACAGCAGGTTGTTCTGCTCCAGGAGGCGAAACGACTGGGAGGTCAGGGCCTGGGCGAGATGATGGTTGGACCGCAGACGCGCCTCGCGCTCGCTGTTGCGTGAGGCCCTCTCGTTGCGCCAGGCAAAGGACAGGACCACCAGGGCCGCGAGCACCACGAAGAGCACGGCGACGGCCGAGGCGACCGCGGCGCGGTACCTGCGCGCGAAGCGCTGCAACAGCTCCAAGGGGCTGTACTCGTAGGCGAGCACGCGACGCCCGGTCATGTAGGCCGAGACGTCCTCGGCCATCTCCTTGGCGCTCTCGTAACGGGCCGATCGATCCTTGCTCAACGCCTTGGCGACGATGGCCACCAGCTCCGGCGGCGCCTCGGGTGCGCGGTCTGCCACGGGCACCGGTGGTTCGTGGATCACCCGCCCCAGCACCTCCAGCACCGTGGAGCCCTCGAACGGCGCGCGCCCCGTGAGGATCTCGTAGAGCACTGCGCCCAGCCCCCAGACATCGGAACGCTCGTCGATGTCGTCCACTAACCCCCGGGCCTGCTCGGGACTCATGTACGACGGAGTCCCGAGGGCGAATCCGGCGACGGTCTGGCTGCTGCCTGCGGTGCTGTAGTCTCGAGAGCGGCGCGCGAGCTCCAGCCCGCGGACGTCGTCGGTCCCCCGCACCTTGGCGAGCCCCCAGTCCAACACCACGGTCTCGCCGAACTCGCCCACCATGACGTTCGCCGGCTTCAAGTCCCGGTGGATCACGCCATGGGAGTGGGCATACGCGATCGCGTTGCACACGTGCCAGAACGCCCCGATGAGCTTCATCCGCTCGTTGGCGCTCGCGCACTCCTTGAGCTTGCGCTCGAGGGTCGCCCCGACAACCCGGCGCATCGTGTAGTACAGCGTGCCGTCGTCACGCCGCCCGAGCTCGTGCACCGGGACGATGCTCGGGTGCTCCAGCTGCCCCGTGATCCGCGCCTCGCGAAGGAATCGCGTCGTCCCCGCCACCGTCCCCCCCGACAGCAACTCCCCGTCGTCGTCGTCGTACAGCAGCTCCTTCCACGCCACCTCACGCCCGATGTGACGGTCCCAGGCCACGACCACACGCGCCTGCCCCCCGCGACCGATCTCCCCGCGCAGCTCATACCGGTCCGCAACCTCCGGCGTCACCGAACGCAGCTCCTGCTCGAGCTGGAGCTGGCCCCCTCCAGTGGCGATCGTGCGCGCGGTCGAGAGCGTCGCCGTCGACGCGATCGTCGCAGCGTGCGGGAGATCGGGGCCGGGGTCCGCTCCTGCACTCCCGCCTCCGTCGTGGGTCTTGTCTCGTTCGTTCACCGCGGTCGTGTCCACCGTCATGCTCGCCGAGAACCCCCGCGCGATCAACGCCGAAGGAGCACGGCGGCGCGTTGAATCACGCATTCGAATGCGGCACACTCGCGCGATGCAAAGCCGCCTCGCCGACGCCCTGCGCATGCCCCTGGCTCCGGTCGCCCTGCTCTGGTCCGACGAGCGCCCCGACGATGCGGTGCAGTTCCAGGAGGGGAAGTGGGGCTGCGTGATCTGGCACCTGGCCGCGGCGGCGAAGGGGAGGACGGCCGTCGCCGACGACAAGACCTTTGGCTGCCTCGGGGGTGCGGTCGGGCTCGGGTTCGGCAACGCCTACGAGAGCTGGCCCGGCGGGATCGAGTGCTTCTACGGCTTCCTGTCCAACGGGTTCGAGCAGCCCGCCGATCCTTCGGATTCCGAATCGTTGCACGGCCGCCGGGCCGCCCTGCACCGCGACGGCGAGCGCTACGTCAAGTCCCCGCGGCTCGTCGAGAAGTTCGTTCGCTCCCTGCCGATCACTCGAATCCCCACCCGCTATGTCGTGTTCAAGCCGCTCGCACAGGTGGACCCCGCCCGCGAAACCCCGCAGGTCGTCGTCTTCGTCGTCCACCCCGACCAACTCTCCGCCCTCATCGTCATGGCCAACTACGACCGCGACGACAACGAGAACGTGATCACCCCCTTCGGGGCCGCTTGCCATCAGATCGGCATCTTCCCGTACCGCGAGGCCGCCTCCGCTCACCCACGCGCCGTCCTCGGACTCTCCGATATCAGCGCCCGAAAACACGTCAAACGCCAGCTCGGCGACCACCTCATGACCATGGCCGTGCCGTGGAAACGCTTCCTCGAGCTCGAAGACAACGTCGAAGGCTCCTTCCTGCAGACCGACCAGTGGAAGGTGCTGGTCGAGGGCGGGTGACCTGTCCGCTCGCGCGCGACGAACGTTCACCAGCGCTCGATGGGCGGCGGCGCTCGAATCGGACGAGTGGGCTGGTGGAACGGAGGGAAGGCGGTGAGGGGTTTCAGGCGCGAGGCCGTCGGCGAAGGAGCATGGCACCGAGGGCAACGAGCAACGTGACGACGCTGGAGCCGGGCGAAGCGCCCGGGGTCGAGCACCCGCACCCGCCGTCGTCTTCGGCCTCGGGCCACACCCCCGCGTCACCCGAATCCGGCGCCGCGACGTCCTGCGACACGATCCCATCGGATGCCGAACCATCCGCGACAGCTCCGTCTTCGGGAGCGGCGTCCTGTGCGTCACCGACCACGGTCTCGTAGACGACATCGGTGCCTGTCGCGTCGAACGGGGCCTCCGACGACACGTCGCTCACGGCATCCGGAGCCACCTCGGCCGTCACTTCGGTCAACACATCGGGCACCACGGTGACGTCGGGGTCGCCGGAATCACCCGTCGAGGCATCCGCTGCGATGCAAGCGTCCGCAACGCAGGAGTATCCGGTGGCGCAGACGCCGCAGGTCGAGCCGCACCCGTCATCGCCGCATTCCTTGGCAGCACAATCGGGGACGCAGCCGACGCACAGGCCTCCCTGGCAGACCTGTCCGAGGTCACACGGCCCGCACGACCCGCCGCAGCCGTCGTCGCCGCACAGCTTGCCGAAGCAGTCCGGATAGCACCCCTTGCAGGTACCGTCGGCGCAGAACTGCCCGATGGGACAGGTCCCGCAGCTGCCTCCGCAGCCGTTGTCGCCGCAGGACTTCCCGGTACAGTCGGGGATGCACGCGCACTTGCCGCTCTGACACGAGGTGCCGGTGGGACAGGTGCCACAGGGGGCGCCGCAGCCGTTGTCGCCGCACTGCTTGGCGACGCAGTCGGGAGCGCAAGCGCACACGCCGCTCTGGCATGCGAAGCCGGAGAGGCAGGTTCCGCAGACGCCGCCGCAGCCGTCATCGCCGCACTCCTTGCCCGTGCAAGCGGGGGAGCACGCCACGCACTTGCCGCTCTGGCACACGGTGCCAGCCCCGCAGGTGCCGCAGCTTCCGCCGCAGCCGTTGTCGCCGCACACCTTGCCGGTGCAGCTCGGAGTGCAGTTGACGCACTTGCCGTTGGAGCATGCCTTGGTGCCCGGACAAGTGCCGCACACGCCCCCGCACCCGTCGGGACCGCACTGCTTTCCCGCGCAGGACTTCACGCATCCGCAAGTACCGTTGACGCACGTCTCCCCCGCAGGGCACGTGCCGCAGACACCGCCGCAACCGTCGGTGCCGCACTCCTTGCCCGTGCACTGGGGAACGCACGCGCACTGGCCGGATTGACACACGGAGCCGGCCGCGCACGTCCCGCAGGTCCCGCCGCAGTCGTCCTCGCCGCACACCTTGCCGGCGCAGTCCGATGCGCACGTGCACTTGTCTGCCACGCACGTCTCGCCCGTGGGGCAGGTGCCGCAAGTGCCGCCACAGCCGTTGCTCCCGCACTCCTTTCCGGCACAGTTCGCGACACACTCACACTGGCCTCCGATGCAGACGTTGGGAGCGGTGCAGGTTCCGCAGGAGCCTCCGCAGGAGTCGCTTCCGCAGACGATACCTGTGCACTGCGGGGAGCAGGCAATGCACTGCGTGCCCTCGCACTTGGTGCCGGCCGCACAGGTTCCGCACACTCCCCCGCACCCGTCGGAACCGCACTGCTTTCCCACGCAGTCGGGAGCACATCCGCAGCCGGCTCCCATCGCCGGTCGCGTCGAATCCCAGTCCGCACACGCCCCATCCGGTCCGATGCCGAGAGAGCCGGTGTCCGGCCAGGTGAGGACCTTGTTGGAGGAGTCGGTGAACGCGAAGTAGTAGCGGTGACAGCCCGAAGCGACGTTGGTGAGCGTGGCGGACCAGGCGCCGTTGGTGTCGGTCCCGCGCTTGCGCGTCATCGGCACGCAAGTGCCGTCGACGTTGACGGCGGCGCTCGCGGGGGCTGCGCCCGCGAACCAGTTGGCCCAGACCTCGACGCTGGCCGACTGCCTCGGGTAGTGGGCCCCGG